>JAPLUV010000012.1 GCA_026397395.1 candidate division SR1 bacterium
AACAAATCTTCGCTTACACAAGTATTTCCAAATATTGGTTGTTGTGTCATATATTCATATCCTGTTGGCGTTGCTTGTATAGCATAAATTTCATAATAATCCATGGATTCTACTCACAATCTTTCCTGAGCGAGATAGCAAGTTTTGTTGCCACTAGAATAAAAAAGATCTACAAGTTTAGTAGTGACCGCTGAGCCATCAGTAGCATTTTCTGTGCCAGCATCACTATTGTTTACATCAAATTCTTTTTGAATAATTGGTCTAAGATTGAGACAGGCAGTTTTGGCAGAATCGTTAGTTGCAATATTTGTTTGGCATCCACATAAAATCAATAGAGGCAAAGTGAGTAACAAAAGTTTTTTCATGTACGTTATGGAGAAAGAATAAAAGTGTTTTTCACTGAATTAAAGCTTATATAGCTATTTCTTCCCAAAAATCAAAACCAATCTATTTCTGGAAATGTTCAATACAATCATCATATCACTCTTTAAATATTTTTCTCATATCTTTTTCTTTGGTATCCAAAATACTTGCATCCAATCTTCTATAAAACAAATGATCCACGAGATCAAATTTTCCCACAAGTTGCCCTCTTAATAATAATTCATATCCCATCATCAGATTATCAAAAATATTTTTCACTTGCTGATTTTCTGTAAATTTATTTAACGCGACGCCAATGATTTCATTATTTGGATATTTTTTCTTCGCTGAATTTACAGGAAAATTATTTATCGTTCATCCATCGACGAGTAACATATCTTGAAATGGTATGGGTTCAAAAATTCCAGGAATAGCCATACTGCCCATCAGCGGGGCGACTAAGGGGCCACTGCTAAACAATACATATTCCGCTTTATTACAATTGGTCGCCCCGATATATAATGTTCTTTTTAATTTCTTAAAATCATCTGGTAGATCAGCAGTAAATGCTTTTTTCAAAAATTCATTTTTGATTAAACTTTTTTTGGGTAACAAATTTATTTTACTTACACCAAAAGAAAAAAGACTTACAAACTTGTCAAAAGCTTCCCACGCTGGATATCACGCACATCGATACGCTCACACAATAGCGCCTGCGCTGACTCAGTACACAGCTTTGATTTGTTTGTCTATTCAAAGTTTTTCCATTGCATGCAAAATGCCCAGTGCATAAGCTCATCTCGCTCATCATCAAGAAATGACGAGAGTATATTCTTTATCAGTACTTCTCGAGAACATCTTGGAAATAAGGTTAGCCATACAAAGCAAGTCAAAACATAAAACAAGACGCAGAATGTTTAATAAAAAAACATTCACGTCGGTTTTATCTATAGGGATAAAATTCCTATACGATAAAAGATGTTTCAGATATACATTTTTTTTTATAAAAAACAACAGCGCAATATCTTAACACAAAAAAATCTGATCTTCGACGACCAGATTAATTTGCTACCTGAGTTTGTATGAAAAACTACGGACAGGTGGTGCTAGTAAGTAATCATTGAGTAAACACAAGATCACAAGATCATCCTCCGGCAGGAGTGATAGAAATCGTTTTACTAATACCCGAATATCGTGTTCATCATTGTTTAGCTATATATCCAGAAGCATTAACGGATCATCCAACATTTACATCAGTAGCAGATTCCAAAAATGATTCTGATCTAATGCCGCCATTGGCACGTACGTCACCATTTACATCGAGCGTATATGCAGGATTATTGGTATTGATACCAACTCATCCAACACCTTTGACACCAGGGACATTGATCAAGAACGTATATGGTTTAGCAGAAGTAAATAATGTTCAAGTATCGCTATTTCGGACAAAAGTATTAGTGGTAGTAGCTCTTGCATTATATCATCACACAAAGCTTCCATCAATCTTTATTCCATCGCTAATAATACTATTATGATATCATCCAGCTACGACAGAGTGATTTATCCTATATCCATTTTTCTCGCCATCTGCAGGACTGACCAAACTTATGTCATTTTCTACTCATCACAAGATAGCATTACCCTCTCAGTTGTTTATGCGGTTTTTCATTCATCAAAGGATGCTAGAACTAATATCTCCTGTTAATCAATAAACAAGATTTCCATTTCCTCATCCGATAAATGCATAGGTACCACTAATGATAGAATTTCCATTTCCTCATCCAATATATGAAGTTTTGCCGGTGATACGATTGTCATATCCTCATCAGATATGAGAGTATCCAAGCCCTTTGATCACGTCTTCAATAGAATTACTTCGTCATCATCCAACACTATCAAAAGATCATCTGATTCCATTTTCTTGCCCTCATCAGATATGTCCATAGTCTCATAAAATATAATTGTCTAATCATCAAGCAATATTTGATTTTGGTCACTCTACAGCATTTCCATTTCCTCATCCAATATTAGAAAAATCACCAGCAATATAATTACTCTCTCATCATAAAATAGCTGCTCTATCTCAATTAATAGTATTGCTATGTCCTCATCAGATAAATGATTGGCAAGGAAGCGGATCTCACGTATCTTCATCTATACAAAAGATATTATTATATGCTCATCCAACAATAGATGCAAATCCACCAAACGTAGTATTGCCCTGTCATGCTCAGATAAATGAATAGGTCCCCGTAATACTAGATGACTCTGCTACTCAAATAAAATCAGTAACTCATTCTATACTATCTCCCGCACTTCGATTGGATATGGAATTACTTTCTCATCATAAAATCATAGATGAGATTCCATAGACGGTGTTGGACGATCATCCGACGATGATACTGCCAATCCCTCGAATACTATTCAGTGATCATCCGACGATAGTATTGTAATCATCATACGTTGTATTATCAGATCATCACAAAATACTACTATTGATGCCACCATCTATGACGTTACTTACATTTCAGAAGATTACATTTCCTGCTACCTGCAAAGGTTGAGTTGGTACTTCAAGTCCTATGCCAACATACCCATTTTGATTGTTATTGTAAATGTTATTTCCGTCTGCAGTCCAGAGAGAATCTCAACCACCACAGGTTCCTGCTATCAATGTCCCACTTACATCAGTTCATAGACAATTCATATTTGCCAATAATGGAAAGTTAATATCTCCATTAGCGTAAACGGTCATTGCATTTGCTCTACTACCATAATCGCCAATACCTATTTCAAAAATACTATCAGTATATCAAATATTAAACCTTCATAAGACAGTAGTTCATGTTCCAAGGGCACGTGTAGTATCTCCCATCGCTATAGATGCAAATCAATCGGCAAAAGTATTATTCCCCATCGCTATCGATTGATCTCCACTAGCAATAGAACTATCTCCCATCGCAACAGAAGTATGTCCGTTAGCAATAGTTTCTTTTCCCATCGCTGTAGAAATAATTCAATTTGCCTGAGTGTTACTTCATATAGCAGTCGATCCCGTTCCATTGGCTTGAGTATTGAATCCCATTGAAGTAGAAACAATTCCATTGGCTTGACTACCATATCCTAGAGCAATAGAATATGTACCATTAGCTTGAGTATTGCCTCACATGGCAGTAGAATACTCTCCCATAGCTTGTGTTTGAATGCCCATAGCAGTAGCGGCATATCAACTTGCTACCGTTAAAGCTCCCATGGCAGTAGAATCAACTCCATCAGCTACTGTAGTATTTCCCATGGCAGTAGAATCCATTCCATTGGCTGTTGAACCATTTCCCATAACAGTAGCGGCATATCCATTGGCCTGAGTAAGCATTCCCATAGCAGTAGAAAATTGTCAATTTGCTTGAGTAACTTCTCCCATTGCTACAGCAGAGGTTCCTCTCGCAATACTATTATCTGCCATCGCTACAGAATTTTCTCATAGTGCTATTGAACTATTTCCCATAGCAGTAGAGAATGATCAACTAGAATGAGTATTGTATCACATCGCAGTGGCAAAGGTTCCACTTGCATAAGAAAGATATCCCATAGTAGTTGAATAATCACCATTGGCATGAGTTTGAAATCCCATCGCCACACCATAGAGTCCATTGGTTTCTACACTAAATCATATAGCTATCGAACCAGTTCCATTAGCTCTTGTATTTGGGCCTATTGCTGTAGCGTAGTTTCAGACGGCCATAGCTCATACTCATTTGGCCACAAATCCATACGAAGTAATATTCCCTGCAATCTCTAGTTTAGATGATGGAGAGTTAGTTCAGATACCAATACTTCATCCAGTGTTAAATATATTTGTACTATTTATAATTCGAGAAGATCAGTTTCGATAAGGAGTTGCTCAAGTAATTCCTGCTTGTAAGAATCAAGTAGCTCATCTCGCACCATCAATTCCATTTATTCCATCAGCACCAGTAGCTCATTTAGCATCAGGAGATCAACCACTACAAGATCATGCAATCAACGTTCCATTCATATCAGTTCAAAGACAATCAATACTTGGTAACAACGGGAAATTAATATCTCCGTTGGCAAAAACGGTCATTGCATTTGCTAGACTATCACCATTATCTCCAATTCCTATCTCAAAAATACTATCAGCGTATCAGATATTAAATTGTCATAATGCAGTAGCTCAAGTTCCATTAGCTTGAGTAGAATTTCCCATAGCTGTAGAATAGTTACCATTAGCCTGAGTATATCATCCCATCGCAGTAGAGGCTTCTCCATTAGCCTGAGTGCCAGCACCCATTGCTGTAGTGTTTTGTCCATTTGCTTGTACACTATCTCCCATTGCGAAAGATCTTTCTCCATTTGCATTAGATACCATTCCCATGGCAGTAGAAAAATCTCCATTAGCATGTGCTTGATATCCCATGGCAGTAGAAAATTGTCCATTAGCTTGAGTACTACTTCCCATTGCTGTAGAATAGTATCAAACAGCACTTACACCAGTTCCTTTAGTAATAAATCCGTTTGAAGTAAGGTTTCCGTTGATATGCAATTTAGAAAGAGGATTGGAAATTCAGATACCAACATTTCATCCTATGTTAAATATATTTGTGTCAGTAGTTATTCGAGAAGACCCATTTCGATAAGGAGTCGCTCCAGTGCTTCCTGCTTGCAAAAATCCAGTAGCTCAGGTCGCTCACTGAATACCTTGAATTCCATTCGCACCAGTTTCACCTTTAGCTCAATCAGATCAGTTTATTCCATCAGCTCAAGTCGCTCACTTAGCTCAATTGATTCAGTCTATTCCATTCGCACCAGTAGCTCATCTCGCACCATCAATTCAGTTTATTCCATTCGCGCCAGTTTCTCCTTTAGCTCATTGAGGACCAACTCATCCATTCGAACACATAATAGTTGATCACAAATATATGTCTCCATCATCATATACAAAATTATAGTTACTATCAGAATAGAAACTTATAATATTTCAGGTAACATCACATTGTCCGTTGGTATAGATTGCTCATGTTTGTACAATATCTATTACCACAGAAAATCAATTATTTCAAGTTGTTCCTTGTGGTCAAATAAGATTCACATATGATCATCGTCATCCAAAGATTTCAAATCTTAGTTCTGTCCCAGATCGTTGATGATTTGGTACTGCTCAAGTCGCTCATCTCGCACCATCAATTCAATTTATTCCATTTGTTCAAGTCGCTCATCTCGCACCATCAATTCAATTTATTCCATTCGCACCAGTCGCTCATCTCGCACCATCAATTCAATTTATTCCATTCGCACCAGTAGCTCCATTTGCTCAAGTCGCTCATCTCGCTCCCGTGTTTCATTGAATTCATTGAGGTCAAATATCTCATTGAGCTCAGGTCGCTCAGGTTGGTCCACTTAGCGAAAATCAGCTGATAAAATTATATACATCTCCACTTGTTGATGCAATCAAATCTCCTTCTTTATTGGTTCACAAAATAAACGCATTTGGCAAACTAGCAACAGTTATATTTCATAGAAACCAAGCATTACCATTACTTCCATCCAAAGTAATTCAACGAGTGCCTTCAGCATTTCCATTGCTCGTAAGAAATATTTGCTGAATATATTGGACTGCATTTTGTAAATTTGTGTTGATATCAAACGCTTTCGTCATCAAGACAAAAGATATTCATAAGAAAAAAACAGTCAGATACTTGAGTATCGCAGTTCTAGGTTTATGTGGAGATGAAATATTGAAAGTATCAAATGACATAATGGTAAATTGCTAAGCTAAAGTCACAATCTAAGTATACTTCCAAAGCCCAGAAAACGCAAAAAAACAAGCGAAACGCCATTGTTTACACTTGCCTTCTTGTAGAAAATACATTTGGATGTGTTTGATGTGTATTACATGTTGTATGCTGCATGTTTGAATGATTTTCTTTGTCTTTATACTTTATACTTGATACTATATGGTTCGTCCTCCATGAACTACCCCGATCAATTTCCATGCACCAGCTTCTTGATCGAAGATTAAGTACAAACTTCTCCAATCAGCTCATCCATACTGACCATCAAATCCAGTGAAATAATAATCTATAATTTGTTTATTCGCATACACGGTTTCAAGATTATTCAAGGTATTCCCTTTTTGTGTGATGTGATTCCATTGTTGTATTGGTGCTGTGGCGAAATCGACATCATAAACAAATTGTGCTCGATATTGTCCAATACCCAAATCTATCGGTAATCCAGAGCCATCAGAATTTCATCGCGTATAGGCAGCAGAAATGCTTAACGCATTTGCAATTTGTCCTGTACTCAAAACAATATCTGTTGCTGGTTTTACATTTTCGTATGGCGTAAAACGAACTCCATTGCTACTTGCTACTGTTGCAAGCGTCGCAAAGTCTTTATTTTTTATCGCGAGAATGGTTTGCTGGGCTACTCAGGTTAAACTCGTCTGCTGAATTTGCTGACCACTTGTCGTAGGGAGTGGACATGCAACGCCGGTATCGCAACTTGCGTTTGGATTTGTTGTTCCACATCAAAATAAAACAAGTGAAGCGATAATGGGCAATATCAAAAATATTTTTTTCATGAGAAAACATAAGGGAATAAAAGTTTATTTTATTTTAGTTTTCAAACCCCCTCATTCCCCCTTGTCAGGGGGACTTTTATTTTTTTTATCTTTCCCCGCCCTGACAAGGGAGGGGTGCCCGAAGGGTGGGGTGGGTTTGTCCGCGTCCCGAGTATTTATTTCAATTTTTTACTGATTAAATTATACAATCGCACCACAATATATGTTCCTACAAATCCATCCAAAGCTCCCCAAATAAGTCCCATAAATGCACCTCAGAAGGTGTAATTATAGCCAATATAAAAGGTCGACATAAACGCTACAAAAATTTTACAATATCCTGTAAGTCGAGCAAGCAATCCGATGAGAAAAAGTCATACGCCGAAGTAGATTCATACGGCCAATGCTGCAGCCAGAGGTTTTACTTTTGAGTTGTCCATGTTGCTAGATTAAAAAATAAATGCAATGAGTAGTAAGTAGTAAGACACCTGTCTGCCGACAGGCAGGTAAGTACAAAGTACTTTCTACTTGATACTTAATACTTTATACTAAAAAAAGCATAGGCAATGTCCATGCAAATACAAGAATTAATATAGAATACTATTATTCGAGACTCTTGATACGATTGGTCAATAAAGAATCTCACACATTAAGTTTTTCTTTTTTCTGCATAGCTTGTTTACTTGCAGAGCCAAAATCTATGATTCATAACTTGTCATCATCACAAAGCATAATGTTTCTAGATCTATAGTCATTATGATAGATGTTGTTATCATTCATAAGACGAACAAACTGTTGACTAACTACACCCATGTTTTTGATTCGTTCACTATCTTTTACGTGTAAAGAAAATTGTTTTTTTAACTTATCAAAGACTCCTGCATACAATTCTTCCAAATAAGGATAATTTTGTTGCATTCTGACTTGCAAGATATTTTTGAGTCCAACATGTTCTCGAAATTCAAGATGTTCCCCGTAGGGACCCTCTCATCATTCATCATAAAAATGATCTATTTTACTTTGATATTGTCTAATAGTTGGTAAGGAGAATATTTTGTCCATTGCTGATTTTGCTTCTTTATCGGTTTTTACTTTTATAAATGTTTCCTTAGATCATAAGCTGGTTTGCACTGCTTCGATTCATAAGTGCTGAGCAAGTTGATCATACATGATTGGCAATACAGCTTGTATTTTGGCTGCATAAATAGTTGGTCCAGAAAGAAAATCCATAACAATATACGAATAGCCATCATCTTTTTCTATCCAACCATATAACTTTGGTATAGTAATATCTTTGGCTATTTCTGGATGTTCCTGGAGAAGAAGATATGCACTTTTGTGAAATTTAAATTCTTCAAATGCTGCGTCAGTAGAAGTTTTGATATCACCAAGACGATGTTTGAGGATAATAAATTCTTTTTTATTCCCAGCTACATCAATACTAATTTTGTATACTTTGCCCTGATGTCATTCAGAATACAAATCTTTTTCTGGATCTAAATCGTTAAGCTTGGATTGAATCTGTGGAAGATAATCATTAAACGTGATGGCAATTTCATCTGAAGGAGTAGAGAAAGATTGTTGTGAAAAATTATTGTCCTTCATAATATGGGAAAGAGCTCATGTCACACCAAACTTTTTTCTAGCAGGAGTCATCTAACGATAGCTAACTAAAACTAATATTTCCTCCACTTGCAAAACTTCCCAAATCGTCATCATCTTCTACGGCTGCCAATCTCTTTTCACATGCAGCGCAGCGTTTCACAAATGGATCATCAAGCATGATTGCCTGATAGACCATATCGCTTATATCGATCGTATCATCTTTTTCATTAATATAGAGAATCGCTTCTTCAGCGGCTTCTTCCTCTTCTTTAGTCAGACTTCCCTTAGCCACAAATCTTGCAGTGTACTCAGGAACGGTCACTTCTCTAATGAAGTTTTTGCCACAACTATCGCAAGGATCTTCTATACGACAGGTCACGTCGTGAAGTGTACCGAGCAAAGAATCTGAACCAACAGATTGGATGGTTAGCGTGCCAGCAATTCCTTCTTCCATGAGGTTAGGAATCTGGTCAATGAATTTGTTTTCAAAAGCAATTTCATCGCTCTTGCCTGTCTCATTCAGGAGATCTGAAATCTTGATCAGGAATTTTTGGTCTTTCATTTTAGTGAGAAAAAATTAAGAATAAAACGTGTGAGACACAATAAAAACCCGAATTTTTTTTGCAGAGGGTTTTCGTGATGTCGAACCCGTACCGGCGATTTTTGACACGCTAATTACAAGCGAATGCGATGGAATTTGCGTTTTCAGAAACAGGCGGTGGTAGTTCAATTATAGTATTTTTACGAGAGTTTGCAAATTTTAGTGCTATGGCAAAAATAGGAAAAAACATAGACAACATCTGACACATGGCATGCATTGACTTCCAGTTTACGGGGAGCAAACAGATTTTCGAATCGTTAAAAAACCATATCATACCTGGGCAAACCTATCTTTTAGCGCTAAGTGGCTGAAGTGATAGTATGTTGACCGCATCTTTGGTGTACAACTTTTTTATTCACCAAAAACTGGGTTTACAAAATCTGATTTTGGTACATTGTAATCATTGAGTGAGAACCGAAAGTTATCAAGAGTCCAAATTTTTGGAGAAATTTTTTGCTGGGACAAATTTTCATATTGTCACGAGGAAGGAGAAAATTAGTAAAATAAATGAAGAAAATTTAAGAAAACGAAGATACAATGAATTTGCAAAACTCGCAAAAAAATATCATGCAAGCACATTAATTGTTGGTCATAATCTTACAGATCGTATAGAATCCACCTTATTACATCTGCTTCGCGGAGCTCATCTCAAGTGATTTATCTCTATGACCGAATATGAGAAACATCACGTATTCCCTGGGAATATCTATAGACCAATTTTGAATATCTCCAAAGATGCCGTGCTAAAAATTTGTCAGAAATATAACATTCCCTACAGCACCGACAAAAGTAATTTTGATAGCAAAACAAGTCTCAGAAATAAACTGAGGATGGAAGTGCTTCCGTGACTGTATAAACTCGCACATAAAAAAACGCCAACCGAAAACAGTTTTCAGCAAAGTATGTTACACATCTACAAAGAATTAGAAAAAACCACGCAGAAAAAAACATTTCATCTGACGCCTTTCACGGCTTGTTCCTTACGAAAGGCTAAGTTTGCTTACGAGGTATCGTCCACATCACAGAGCCGAACTAATGAAACTACGGTCCAAGTCTTACGCGAACTAAAAGTCACGCACGATATGTCTCTCGCACAAATTCGCGAACTGACAAAATTTTTCTCCACCGCAGAGCAAGGATTCAAATATTTGCAATGAACCTATTTCTTCGTCGCGCATGGCAAGAAATATATCATTTCCGCGCCGACCGACTTCTGGCAAAAAACCGTTGAGAAGTCCAAGAAAATAGCTACGCTCTGACAAGTGAAACGATACAACTTTACCTTGCCGATTGTCAAAACTGAACGAATTGGCTGATCAGTAAGGTTTGCAAAGGCCAGTGATCGCTATCATAATAAGACCCGAAATCAATATTGCATCACGGCGAAAATCCCCGTCTTTTGGAGGAATTTTGTGCCAGTAGTGGTGAAAGAAAATAAAATTATTCATGTATTTAGAGAATTTATTTAATTTTTTGTTAGCAACTCCCCGGCTTCGCCACCCCCTTTCTCAAGGGGGCTATCGATACGGCTCCCTTGACTTGTCCACGACAGTGGGTAAAGGGAGAAGGAGCCACGCTTGTCGTGGCGGGAGAGGGATTTGAAAAACTAAAATAAAAAAAACTAAAAAAATATTTATTTCTTAATTTATGGTCATGAGCAACAATGAACTTGATAGTCATACAGAATACATTGATGATGGAGAATGAAATAAGATTGAGATAATCTGTGTGAAAAACGAAGATGGAAAGCGATATTATAAAATTTATAAAAAGGGATTATTATTTAATGACAATACAACCAACCCCCTTCACAACGATTTAGTTTTTGATGATCGACATGATTGTATAGAATCAGCAAAAACTTTCATCCAGAAAAAGTTTTTATCTCTTTAAAAAGAGTGAAATGAAAAAATTTGTCGTGCCATTTTTTCTTTTTAGTATTTTGTTTACTGGATGTGCTAGCAATCAATTGCCTTCTCAAATGCAGGAACAAGCAATTTTATCACAACAAGCAATTTTATCACAACAAGCAATCATTCCACAATCAACACCTACAACAACTTCTGATCAACTTTTTCAGAAAAACCAAGAATGTTCGATTTATAAAAATAAAATTGAACAAAAGTTAGCTGCATGATATCATCTAGAAGAAATATTTTATAGTCCGATAAAAGAAGATTGTATATATATTGCTGGCCAGACTTCTTCATCAGATAACAGTCGATCAGTTTTTACGTCCATGGATGGCTATTTTACAAATGAGAATATAGGGACATGGGTAAATAATGCAAAAACACAAGGAGAAATAGAGACAGAGATAAATCAAAAGATTTCAGAACTTAAGTGAGAATAATTTTTTATTTTTTAACATGGTTTCATGAAAAAATTATTAATCGCAGTCATCTTATTTGTTCCTTTTTGTATTTCTATTTCTACTTATGCGAGTGATGAATGTTGTAGCTGACATTGAGGATTGGCTTATTGTGGACGTGACTGAAATTGACAATGTGAAGATTGAACAGAAAGCACTTCTACCAGTTGTCTTTGTCCCTCAGTCGAAACAAATCCGAACCGACCAAATATGAGCGCTTGTGATGTGATAAATGGTTTCACGAAAATGGCTATTGGTATGAGAAGTCGAGAAGAGAGATTGAACGATGTTGTAATGCCTCTGTTTGTGCAACAGTATCCCTGAGCATCGATCTCAGATTTATCTGGAATGGTGTTTGGTGAGCGTTATCTAATAGATGCAAATGCACATACAATAGCGACTGCTATATCATTATGAAAAATACCAGATACTACAATAAAAACGCAACGATTACAAAAATACTGATGTCTGATTCAATATTGAGTTAATGCTATTGCTGGTCCAATTCCAAGTACCTGTGGTTGTAAGCAGTGATATATGTTAGGTGAAGATACTCAGCATCACCCCTACTGTGTGTTGGGTTCTTCTGTAAATAATGGTAATAACGGAACATGATCACGCCAATGTAATCTTTGATACATATTTTCGACTACAGATTTTTCTTGTATTACAGAAACAACAGCAACTTTAGATATGTGTGCTAATTTAGATACAAGTATTAGTTTGCCTGTTGACAGCAATCTAAACACTAATGAATTACAGCAATCCATAAATTGGATGTATGATAATTGATTAACGAGTTATAATACATTAGCTGGGTTTATGTGAGATAACTATCTTACAAGGGAACAAGCGAGTAAATTCTTTGTTAAATTTGCAAATAAATTGTGAAAAACAGATGATGCTCATATAAATAATAAATTTACAGATATTGGGAAAGCAAATTCGACGCTTATTTCTTACATATGAAGTGCTTATAGCATGTGAATCATGAATGGAAAAAATAATAAATTTATGCCATCTTTTAAATTAACTCAAGCTCAAGCAATAGCAGTCATTATAAGAATTATTAAAGGACAACAGAACGAGAATATAAAAGGGAGCAAACGATATATCTGATATTATAATTTAGCAAATAGTTATTGAATGCTAGATGGTCTATGATTTAATTATACTTCACTTGATTCTACTAATATATTAAGAAAAGATGTTGCACTACTACTTTACAGAGCTGGAAAGATAAATAAATAAATTTTATTTAATAATTGCTTATATTTATGGTCGAATCTCTTATAAATTTACAAAAAATTTTTAAATATGACAAGGGATGAAATATAACCGATGATTTTAATAATGAGTCAATTTTGATACAAAATCTGATGGAAGTAATTGGTACTGGAGACCCCAAAATGATAGAATGTATAAAAAAAGCTATTGATTCTAAAAATACACAGAACCTTATAAACTCTAACACTAAATTATCTGAATCTAATATTAAAGCAATGAACAAAAATTCTAATGCACAATGTTTTCTTGCACGAGTTTGAATTTGAGCAACAATAATTCTTGCATGAGTATGAATCCGAGCAACAATTATGTTTGCAAAATAATCTTCCATCCTCCACCTGCCTGCCGGTAGGCAGGTTTTACATTTTCCATTCCAAAATGCCTACTCGACTACTTCCTATCATCACTCGATTTCAATCTGCCGGAGTACGAATTCTCCATATCTTCACGAATGTTACTGGCCTTACACCAGAGACTGCACTACTCGTTCTGTGGATTATTTTATGATATATTATCTTCTTGCTCATCTTTATCCCGCTCCACAAAAGTTTGCTTCGTGTACTAAAAAAGAAAAAAGAAAAACTAACACGAGAATATGATACACTCCGATATCTGGTAGCCAAGGCGCAAAAACAAAACACTATGACGACGGAGTTCAGATGAATAAAAGTGTTGTTCGACACGACACATCCAGATTATTTTCATCATCATGCCGAGATCAAGAGTGAAATAAAGAGTATTGAAAGTGGCCTATGAGCTACGATTGTAGACGATGTCACCCGGGTGAAAATAGAAAAGAAATTGAAAAATTACGACAGTTTAAAATTGTTCGTGAATATATTTGGACGAATTATTTCTGCGATAACCATATTGGTGTATAAGTTATTTTGGTAAAAAATTAATCGTCATGCCCAGAATTTCACTTCCCACACTTGTAAGTCATCCCGGTGTTCCGGTTTGCGACCGGGATCTTAAGTGAAATAATTGTTGGGCAATAAGATTCCGGCCGCAACGCTTGACGCCGGAATGACAAAAGCAAGGGAGTAAGGAGATCCCTCGTTAGAATAACATAAAAATTATAAAGAAGAGACTTTACAGACCTTATGGACTTTCGACTTTATAGACTATTTTTTCCCTCTCAATTCACTCCATAATTTTTCCTGCTCTTTCGAGAGCTTTTTTGGTATATCGATTTTTGGCATCACATACAAATCTCACTTCTTATTAAATACTCCACCTTCGCCAAATCACTTGCCAGCGATTTTTATCATGTCGCCAATTTGCGTTCACTTAGGGATTTTTACTTTCATTTTACCCGTTGGATGATCGACGGTGCATTCTCCTCCAAGCACAAGATCATAGATCGTAACTGGTGCTTGCACATAAATATGTTCTCATTTTCTTTCGTATAATTTAGAAGCCGTGACACCGATTTGGATATACAAATCACCAGCTTTGCCACTGATTCCATCGTTTCATTTATTGCTGAATTTAATATACGCACCATCTTTGATTCCTGCAGGGATTTTAACTTCAAGGATTTCCTTGTCTTTGTGTAGTCATCCTGCTTGCAAGACTTTACCATCTTTGCTGAATATTTTTCCAACTCATCCACATTCTCTACAAGCAACCTGACTTTGCATCGTGCCAAATGGCGTCTGAACCTGCTGAGTTACTACACCATGTCCTTTACAGGTATCGCAATTTTTTTCCCTGTCTACTACCGCCGCCAAATCCTCCACCAAAGAATCAGCCAAGCAAGTCGCCAATATCAAAATCAGCTCCGTCAAATCCTTGACCGCCGCCAAACCCTCCGAATCCGCCAAAACCTCCCTGACCACCTCATGTGTAGCCTCCGGATCTGTAGGCATCGTATTGTCCTCTCTTCTTTTCGTCGCCGATGACTTGATAGGCTTCATTAATTTCCTGAAACTTTTTCTTGTCGCCTCACTTATCAGGATGATGCTGTACAGCAGCCTTTCTAAATGCCTTTTTGATCTCATCAGCATTAGCTTTTTCATCCACGCCGAGTATGTCGTAATAATTTTTGCTTACATCGAAGTCCATAAAAGTGTTGAAATGATAAAATGATTAAATGATAAAGTGTTCACATAATTTAATTGTAGCACCTTATAACACTCTGTGATATTATAGATTTTCCAGAAAAATGCAAATTATATTAGCGGCTACTTTTCCACCCGGGTGGGAAAGAAGAATAATTGGCTCTAGAGGTTGCTTTTTTACATTTCCCACCCGGGTGACAATAATCCCTTCCCAAATTTGCGTTATTTCTCATTCTCGCTATAATTGGTACTGTGTTTTATATTTCGCCCTTCTGATGGTTAATTATGAATCAGCAAAACAAGAGTATCTTAAGCTAGAACATGCAGAGAAGAAGGTCAGACTTATGACATTATTTGAAATTTTCCAATCACACTCTGTCTCTATCCAAAAAATGATACCACTCTTACAAGCAGATCAGATGAGAGATGAGGAGATGGTAGAAGCATATGACAATTTAGTAGCTGCCATCCAAAGTGTAGAATGAGAGAAACTCCAAGCCAGTTTATCACAGATGGATACGCTTCAAGCCAAAATGGAACAACTCAGACAGCAAGAAGCCGCTGAAAGAGCTAAAGAAAATCCAGATGCCTTATTATTACAAATGTAATTTTATATAGTAAATAATAATACAATGCCACCAAAAGGACCAGAGCAGAATAGCGAAAATCCAACGCTAGCCGATATAGAAGCTGCAGCGAAAAAAGCTGATGCCACCAAAGTAGGGGCAGATTTTGACAAAAATCAGGATAAATATACAGAACAGCAATACAAACAAGATAAGGATAATATAATTACCAATATTATAAATCGAAGCATCAATCCTGATTATAATAGAACACCAGACGTCTCAGATTACAAAAGAACGCTATTTACCAAAGAAGATCCTACATTAGTCAAATGATATGTTGCATATTACAATACTCAGGTAACCAAAAGTAATACACAGAACAATACCCATTATCCAATGATTCGTATAAATAACTTCTTGGAAAATTTTGAGAAAGAAAGACCACAACCTACTATGAATATAACAGAATCTAAGGCCAAATTAGTAGCTTTAGCACCAGAAAAGATCAATCAAGAAGTAGGTAAATTTATAGAGATACCAGAGACCAAGCAACAGGAAATAATGAAAAAATTCTGAGAAGTAGTTTCCGCCAACCAAAAGATAACAGCACTAAAACTCTATGGTTTTGCAGATGCTACAAGAGTAACTGAATTAGGAGAGAAAGCAGTGCAAGATAAGTTTACAGGATTGAGACAAATACTAATCGATAAATGAATGTCTCCCAAAAATCTTCCTGTCGCAGACTATTTCAAGGGCATAGACACTATGGTGTATACACAAAAACAAAAGGTACTCAATGATGGACGAGCGCAGGCGAGAGCAATGATGGAAATAGCATTTCTACCTGCCGAGCAAATCAAATATATCAATGACAATTCAGTAAAAATAGAAACAATCATCGATGCAAAACAAGTAGGGACCAAAGAAAAATGAAATCAATATACTGGGGGTAAGATAGAAATGGAATCTACAGGAAACAACAAATTGATCGTCCAAATGACAGAAGAAAAAGATCATATATTACAGATGTTGGATATCAGACAAGTTAACTATGCTTACGCTGAAGGGAACTCTTATTATATGGTAGGATGAGTTCGTTTAGATAATCAAAACGGTTCCGTAAATACATCTAATGTAACTTACAAAGAAATTAATGCTTCCAACTTTAGAGCAGTGAATAATCTCCATACATTTAATGCAGAGAATAAGGACAAAAAAGCATTCTTTGAAAATGGCAGAGTAAATACGCTCTGGATAATTATCAACAATCCATGATCAGGAAAAACAGTAAATACACTCAATGAAATAGATCCTCGTATAACCAATACAGGAATGAAACTCGCCAAAGACGGAAAAGATATCAACGCGTTTGCTACTGCGCTTACAGAATTTAAGGACAAGAGTGGATGAGATGCCAACAAGTCTGGATATGTAGACAATATTATAACTATTTTGCAATCATACAAAGAAGTAGACCAAAAACTTAACAAGGCCAAAGAAGTTATCAAAACAACATTATAATTATTTTTTAGAAAATTCCGCTCAATAATTTACTACGATATATCGAGTACCATTTTTTCCCATTGCTAGACCAACTCACAAATCCTTATAGTCTTTGACACTAATCACATCATAGTGACCAGTATTTCGTTTTTTATTATCTACATAGGATTGGACAACCTCTCCAATATTTTTGATGTTGTAAGAAATATTGCTTCCAAACATTTGAACCTTGTATCTACCATCTTTAACCAGTCTTCCTGCATCAGAAACTCCCTGTTTATCGGTATGATCAAAGTAATCGTTGTCAGCCATGTCTTGGGCTTTGGATTGAGCAACATCATTCAATACGGTATGTGATGTAAGGGCTAGATTTCCCAATACAGCTCTCTGTTTATTTATTTCTTGGAGAAAATGTTGTCTGACCATTTCCAATCATTTCTCCTTGCCATATAGTTTAAGAATAGTACCAAAACTCATTTTGATAATTTCTGAGTGAGGTTTCTCCTGGTTAGAAAGATAAAAGGTATCTGATCTTTCTGTTTGGCTGTCTTGGAGAGAAATGGTTTTGGATATATCTTGCTGTACGGCTTGTTTACCTGATTCTATAGCAGAAACACCATGAGGCAAAAGCATGGTTATGGCTAATCAAAGGGTTTTCATTTTGTTTGCCATTCAGAGGGATAGTAAGCTAAACATTATAAGTATAACCAAAAAGTTAGATTTGTCAACTTCAGCTTGATTTCCACAAGCGAATATATATACACGTCTACACAAGTTTGTAAATAACATCTCATCTTGAGGCTGCAGTCCATGTTTATTTTATCGTTGTAGACATTGGGCTGCTAAGCCTCATGGCAATCCATTCTGATGTTTCATCAGAATCTATAATATTAGGCTAGTGCCTCTCAATCGATTTCTCCTCATGTACTAATGCTTTGTTCATGGTTTTAAAAAATACTACGGTGTAAATACACGGTCGCCATAACGTGATATTATCCAAACGTATTAGAGAAGAGATTGGGAGGGCATTAGTCCCTCTATACCTAAGCCCGCTGTATTGTTCAGTGAGGCTTTTGTTTTATTCTAAAAATTGTTTATTTATTCATTGGTAATCAGCAGGGGAGTTTCTTGACGACAAAAAGATAATAATTGACTCAGAAAAATATCATCGCCATCATCACAAAAATAATAATTTTATTACTTCTATCGGTTCACTGCAACAAGATCAAGACCATCATAACAAAAGACCAGATCCACACCGTTGCTCTGACTTCTTTTCTTTTTCGTCCTAATCCCATCAGTCTGTGGTGGAGATGAGTATAGTCACCTTTCAAGGGATTTTTTTTCATAACAAATATTCTTCGCAAACCTACTCGAATGGCATCAAAAATTACTAAGGATAAGGCCACGATAAGCGTTCACACTTTCGCTCCGCCGACGACAGACAAATACGCCAATGCAAATCAGTAAAACATTATTCACAAATCTCTCACCAATCAGAGTGGTTTAAATTCTACAAAGGCAGAAATAAGGCTAATCGCAAAGAGCGTAAAGGAAAGATATTTCACCGTTGTTAAGATCAACATATTTTCAGGAGTAAAATTGGTATAATGAGCAAAGACGACAAATTGAATTAACAGAAATATCGTCAAAAATCCAATACTTGAAACGCCACTCGCCTGCGCATAAATACCATCAAACCAGTTAATCGCATTGATACAAATGATAGACCAGATGACAAAAAATATCGCAAATCCTCGCTGAGGAATCATTAATTTATACGTGCCAATCAAGAGTTCCTGCGGACCAAAATGTCAGACATAGATAGCAAGCACTGCACCCAAAATATGTCAGACCAATCTAAATACCGTAGGAATTTTTCGTTTAATCTTTCCAATATACCTCAGTTCTTCTATAAATTCAAAGACAATAATCGGCAATGTCCCCACAAATAATCCTCGAAAAATATTGCTACGAAAGATCACTGGGAAACAAATGGCTATGATGACAAAAAATGAAAGATACACCCGGATTCCCTGCATCGTTGGGACTGCTTTTCTTGTTCCAACTAAGTCAGCACCTGGCTTGTCCATGACACCAAGTTTACGAAAGATAACCAACCCAAGCCACGCAATGATAGCTCAAATAACCAGTGGTAAGACATAATGGAAGACAATAGTCATGGGTGATAGTAAGAAGTAAATACTAGTTACTTGTCATTCCGGTGTCACGGTTTGCAACCGGAATCTTAATTATTACATATCCCCGACTAAGATCCCGGCCGCAAAACTTATCGCCGGGATGACAAAGAGTCGGGGTTTATTTCATTAGTTCATCGGTTCTCATCATCATGAGCATCACATATCATCTAATTTCTAGACTAAATGGATCGTTAATATTTTTCATAATGGCAATCTTATTCAAGGCATTGAGATGTTCAGTGAAATAATCTGCTCCATCGTTATTATACGTATCTCATCGCAAAGCTCTAGACAAAACTGTTCCAAATTGCGCTCTTGTGACTTCATCGTTGGGAGAAAAATTACTTTGTATGGTTCCATTGCTTCGTCACATCAAACCCAATTGACAAGCAAGCTTCGCATAAAATTGCATTTCGCTAGTTTCTTCTCATATATCGAAAAAGTTACAAACAAATCAGGTATTTGGCACTTTGTCCAACACATGAATAGCAAAATTACTCATCATTTTAGCTAGGTGTTTTCTCAATAAAGTACCAGTAATATTTGCTTGCTCGATAGTTGGGATAGTAGTAATTCAAATGGTATATGCATATTGATAAGCACTATTTAATTCTGGAGAAAATGGTGACCCACTGATAGATCCTTGTGGAGAAGGAGTAAAAATATGCATAACTGGTGGTGTTATATTTCCTGTAGATCATGTACTGACAAGAGTACAGGCTTGTCATAAGATTCATCATTCACAATTAGCTGAATCCTTTTTGATATATACAGATCAATTACAAGTAAGATTCGTTATAGTACAACTAGGAGTTGGAGGAGCTCAGCCTCATCATCAACCACCTCAACCTCCGCCACCTCATGGAGCAGCTTTAGTTGTTACCGTAAATGTTCCAGCAATTCCACCGATGCTCAATGTAGCCGTAGTCGTGGAACTATACGAGGAAGCAGAAGTCAGGTTTATTTTTATGCTGTCACCACTATAGACGATTCATGTCGTAGAGATAAAATCTCAGCTGTTATTTATTTGATAAGTTCATCATACGATAGTTATTTCTGTTCCTGTATTGATACCAACAATGAGTATTTGACTTGATGTTTGTTCAGTAATTAGCTCAGCACTACCGACTGAAGTAAATGAGAAGGTATCAGGCCAACTATCTCGGAGCAAGATAAAATCTCCTGTCTCTGAAAAATCAGAAATATATCACATCATATCAAAAGCTTTCACTCTTCGATAATAATTATCTCACGACGATATATTTATACTTATTCATGTGGTGAATAGTGTTCATGTAAACAATAAATTATTCATACCACTATCATTACTGAGCTCATAATAATAGCCACTCATTCATCACGTATCTACAGAACTATTTCGTAGTAAATAAACAGTTCCAGAAACAGAAGCTCATCAAATGGGAGAGCTAAGAAGCGGCATGCTTGGTGTAGTAGTATCGAGAATAATGCTCGCTGTATACACTTGAGATGGCTTAGCTAAGATATCAAGAAACGTTACTCAAATATCTTTTATTCCATCTTCCGATGTTAATTGAACTAAAATATCCAATCAACTGAGAAAAATATTTCAGGTCAGCGTTCCACTCATACCCGCTCCGCTCACGATATATGTTCATGTCTTGGAAGCAAATAATCTTACTGAGGTTCATGAGTTATTCGTTATGCTTCATGACAAAAACGTAATAGCTCCTGTTGCTGTAGGGATAAGATCGTAGAGAGTAGTGTATGCATTCAATCTTCTGCTTCATGCAACATTCAACCCAGTAATATAGTCTGCATTATTCAGAATAGCATTTTTTATGCTTAGATAACTGAGCTCTGGTCTAATACTTCGAGCAAGTGAAGCAACAGCCGCAACGAAAGGTGTCGCCATAGACGTGCCATCCATATAGGCATATGCATTACTCAACACAGTACTTGCTATACTCAATCATGGAGCTGCAATGTTGACGGTAGATCAATAATCAGAGAATGAAGCTAAATGGTCAGTATTGGTACTTGCAGCAACAGCTATAATATTATCTAATCAACTCCAACAGTCAGTATTTGTATTATAATCTGCAGGATCATCATACCAAGCATTGAGATGTTGTGATCATCCATTTCCTGCAGCGGTAATAAATAATCAAGGGAAGTCTTTGATTGCATTATACAAGGATTGATCTCGGATACTCTGACAAGTTGCTCCAGTTCCTCATCGACTTGCATTAATTATTTTGGCTCAATTATATTTTGCAAAACTAATAGCATCCAAAATAGCTGAGGTAGGTAATCATCAATTTTCCGTACCAGCTTTAAGAGACATAATTTTTGCTCATGGATTAATGCCAGCGATACCAGCGCCATTATTTATCTTGGCTCCGATAATTCCAGCAATATGTGTGCCATGACTATCAGTACCAGAAGGCCAAGGATTGATATCTCCCGCTAATGTGTCATATCCATAGCTACAATTTCCTAGTGTAGTTCATAAATAACTGAGACAATTTGTTCCATCCCAAAGCTGTCCGGCAAGGTCTGGATGATTGTATCGAAGTCCGACATCGATAACAGCTACAATAGTCCCCGTAGTGTTTTGATTTCCATTGCCAGACCAAATATCCATAGCATCATTCCATTGAATATCTGCTCATACGGTACCGGCTCCTCATATATTCTGTCCAACATTTTTAAGTCATCGTTGATTCCCAAAAAGAGTATCATTAGGATCTGTCATCATTGTTGTATACAAAAAATTTGGCTGAACATAGTCTACGTTCGGATTGTTTTGTAAGCCCTGGATTACATCGGCGACGGATTGTCCATCGGTGATTTTCATGACAGAAATATTTTCAGCGGGAATGGTGCTTTCAGAAGATAGTTCTTGTTGTACGGCAAAAGTTTTCATAGATTTAATTCCACTAGTTTTTTGCAGATCAATATTTGCTGGTTTAAATTTTACAATCACTTCATCAGCCACATATTTTTGAATATCTGGAGAAACGACTTCTTGTGCCATAACACTCGCTGAAGAAAAAAGGAGCAGAGATAATACTATATAGAAATATTTTTTCATGTATTCTTTATTCGTACATTTAAAAATTTAAAATATTATTTTGGAATAATTAGGAATAATTTGAATATTTGTACATTCCCCTTCGGGACATTACATTCTCTCCACAAAAATCATTCCTATCAAATTCATGGCTTCTTGCAAGGTCTTTAAAACTTTTTGTAATAATGCAATTCTCGCAATTTTCATCATATCATCATCGACTAATATTTTTGTATGAGCATAGTAACTATTTGCTAGCTGTGCGAGATCAAAACAATACTTCGCAATATGATGAGGTGCTAAGTCTTCTTTCGCTTTGAGAATCGTTTCCTCTAAGCTACTCATTTTTTTAATCAACGAAAATTCATCTTCTTCTTGGAGTAAAGAATAATTAACTTTTGACATATCCAAAGTGCCTGCTCCATCTATAATGCTCTGCATTCTCGCTCACGTATAGAGAATATATGCTCAGGTCTCACCTTGCATATCCATGACTTCGTCGAGATCAAAGACAATATCTTTCATAATATCTCCTCTGATCAAGAAAAATCTCAATGCAGAAATTGCCATCGCTTCAGCAACTTTATCTAGCCAAGCATCGTCTCTTTCTGGATTTCTTTCCTTCGTTTCCATATATGCTTTTTTATGCAACATATCTAGCATATCATCTATGGTTACTGTTCGTCACTTTCTACTCGCAAAGGGCAATCTTTTTTCCAATTTTTCCTCTTCACTGAGCTTGAATTTCATATTCAATAATGTCTTGGGCGTAAGAAAAACAATACCGTAGCCAAGGGGTAAATATTTTTTCTCTCCATGGACATGGCCAAGCAACTGCAGTACAGAAGCTACAATTTGCTGAGGCGGAATTTGTCTATAATCTATTACCGTCACTGCTTCATCATAATTTCCGAAGTCATGTTTTGTTCATTTACTGGTATCAGTACTTGTCGTATACATTCTTATGCCTCTAGGATCTTCTCGAGATTGTTCGTATCCGAAGTCTTTGTCCATGTATCCGAGTTTCCACATCGCAAGAGCAATATCTTTGCCGACATAGGTTGCTAATCCATCTGATTTGATCATGATCTGATATTGTTTTTCTTCCTTCGCATATGCTGGCAGAGAAGAAAGATCAAGGATTCGACATCACTTTGCATCGCCATCATCGGCATATTTCACAAATCATTTTTCCTTCAAAATATCCATTGCACTAGCAAAAAATTTCAAATGCAGAATGTGAGTTTCCCAGGCAACAAGGTCGAAGTAGGCGCCCATTCTCCAACAACTTACCATTTGTTCATGAGTACAATCCTGTGTGTATTTCTGGTGAAGTTTATTTATTTCAGGATCAGAATCGTCTTCTATTTTCAGTAGCGTTTCAGTAAGTCTCTTCACAAAAACAGGATCTTCTTCGAGTCATCTCATCTTCTCATAAATTTCTCCACAGTAGTGATCAAACTTTTTGTCCGTTGTCACAGGAATATCATAGTACAGATGTCAGACAATATTATATCCGATATTCACTCCACTATCATCGCCATAATCACAGGTTGTAGGCGTATATCCAAGATGTTCATAGATTCTTCTCACACTGTCTCCGACACACACATTTCTGGCTTGTCAGATGTGTAGTGGCTTATTGGGATTAGCTGACATGTATTCTATCAAAATTTTCTCCTTGCGTTTAACGTTTAACGTTGAACGTGTAACGCCAGTAAAAAATGCATTTATAAAATCTTTCTTTTTAATATGTGCATTCACATATCCACCGACCACGCTAAATGTTTCAAAAAAAGAAGAACTGAATTTGTCCGCGAGTTGCTGTGCTACTACATTGGGGTTTGTCTTTGCTTGTTTGGCCAGTTGAAAACAAGGAAATGCAAGATCGCCAGGAATATTTTCTGGCGGAATTTCTATCAAAAGCAAAATATCTGCGAGCGCAAGATCGATGTGTTTCGCTATTTCTTCAGCGAAATATTGTTTATATGTTCAAATCATTGTACGAGACACAAGGCTAAAGAAAAATAGCGGCTTTTAGCTTGTGCTATAGTAGTTAGTTGACAAGAGTTATCAAGCAAAAAAATAATTAGCTAGAGAACGTTTTTGAAGAGATTAAATAATCCTCTAGTAGTCATTTTCAAAATATCATCATCAAAATCCTGTTTGGGATATGCATCGGTTTTGACTAGCTTATGTTCCATTTCATCTTTGATGGCTTTCATATCTTCACGACTTACTACCTGTCCTATTTGATGTCCATGTTTATCTTTGGTAAGCCTAGCTATACGCTCAAGGAGTGTATTACTTCTAATCACATCTAGAGCTTCTTCCTTGGAAAAAAGTTCCATATCTACATATGCTTTGCCTTTGGTTCGTGTGTGATTTTTTGGGTCTGTTTTATCCGGTCTTTTAATCGCTGTTTCATTCATCCCTTCCAAGACAAGTGTATCTCCTTGATCTATAAATGAACGAAGAAATTTACTAGTCACTTTGATGTTCAGATTATTTTCCATATAAATTTTTTCTACTTCTCCATGAGGACCTCGCTGGAGAGCATCTCTTGTTCATCCTGGGGCCAAAACAAACATATTTCACTGCTTTTTTGCATGACGATTCACCTCATCTTTAAATGCATTCCTTGCATCTTGAATCTCAGTTTTTAATCCCTCTATCAGTGATCTTGGATTGATAGTAAATGTTTTGACGAGATGAGACAGCGGACTCAAAAGATATCATTGCTTCTGTGTAGTGAGAGATGGTGCGAGAAATGTATGTAATGTATCTCTTTTTTCTTTGTGATTATAGATATGAGCATACATATAAAGTTGTCTGCCTATGATAGCAAGATTTGCAAATGTTCCATGATTACTTGCAATGAAATCATTTCTTTTATTACATATAATTTGTTGCATAATCATATCATATTTTTGCTGATCATAAGGAACCACTTCTACGAATGCATCAAAGATCGATAAGATAAAGTGCTTCTTTATGCTAGCAAGAGTACCAGTAGTTTTGGGATAAAAAATCTGAAACATATCATCATCTACGAAGGAAGCTGGATCTACCCCATCCTCTGTATGGATAGCATGAAAGTGATCGTTATAGATACGATTGATCTCTTGAGGAGAGCGTTGTTTTTCTGATTCCTTTGGAAATTTTGATCAGTGCAACAAATTCATACATACTTGAAAAATAAAGCCATATTGTGATACGCATTTCAGGTGTAAAGTCAATACAACATACTATCTATTTATTCTTTTGCCATATCTCTCTATTTTAAAAAAATCAATCGCTCAGATCGATTCTCTTTATTTATTTTATTTATTCTTCTCATTTTATTTTTTGTCTAAGCGCTTTTGTTTTGCTGACCAATTTTTTATCCGTAATACGAATTTCACGTTCTGTTTGTGGAATCTTAGTAGGAATTCTTTCCTTGGGTTCTATAAATGCTTGCATCAGCAACTCTTTGAAATGATGAATAACCTTTTCCTTATTCGCTTCTTGTAGTCTTTCTTCCTGACAGGTCATAATCAAGATAGTTTCTTCATGATGGACTCTATGAGCTCCAAGGAGAATTAGTCTTTCTTTTTGTTCCTGATTCAAATATTTAGAATCTTGTATATTAAAATACAATTCTGCTTTGGTCTCTCTCTTATTTACATTTTGTCCTCACTTGCCACCACTTCTAGCAAAGTGGAAATACACTTCTTTATCGAGGATTGCGTTGATGATTTTGGAATAATCCATAGAAGCACAATAAGAATAAAAAAATTATTTCTTAGCATTTTTATTTTCAAAATTATCTAGCCCTACAGATATTTGATCTTCGGAGCTAGAAATAGGTTTGCCACTTGAACTGGTTTTTTTAGTCCCTGCCATGGCTTGGCCAAGATCTTCCAACGCACGCCAAAAAGGACTAAATATCGTCTCAAAGAGCGATTCTTTGCGTTTATTTTGAAACTTTTCCAAATCGGTCATCTTTAGAGTGTCGAAGTGATAAAATGATAAAGTGATAAATTGTATATTCGTTATTCGTATATTCGGAATGTATAAATCCTAAGGTCTACCATCTAAGTTCTACTATCTATGTTTCAATGTAAGCAAGCCTAGCAAGAAATCAAGATTAGATAGATTCTTTCTTTATATAAATTTTTATAGAAAAGTGCGATCAGACGTTCATAGGTCAGTATATTGATCTTTTTGTTTGACGTACATGTCGTCTTTTGTTTCCAGAAATCACGATTGATCATGTTGATGGAGGAGGTATTTAGTTTGATAGGAAGCAAGTGCCATTTTATTGTACGTCATACCATCTATATGAGTATTGATTCCATATTTTCTCTCAATATTTCTGATAAATCTTAGCCCCCATGTATGAGCATTCCTTTCTTTCTCGATCAGATTTTTACTCTGGTCATTACATACAAAATGTCATAACTCATGAGCAATGCAGGCCAAACAAAATGGTTGAAAATTATGGTTTCAAGGAATATATACGAGATAATCAGCAAGATCATTAACGTCTTTGATGCCTACAGATGTAAGAAATGCAGTTATTTTTTCCTGAGCCAATGTTTTGATATGTTCTTTGCTTGATTTTAGATATTGGAAAGATTTTAATCCATCAGGAACAAAAAAATTAATTGATTGATTCTTCCCAGAATATGCTTTAAACTCTTCTTGTAGTGATATTTTTTTCTCTCAAAACGTTAAAATAACATCGTCTCTTTGTACTTCAAGACTATATTCATCAATAGGCTTTTGCTGTGCAATTTCATCAAAAACTTTATCTCTTCACAAGAAATATTGTTGTAATTCGTTTATCAGTTCTTTTTTCTTTTCTTCATCTAAATCTGCCATACGTAGTTGCTCATCTATAGCATATAGTCTTTTTTCAATATTTTTTACTTCCTCCACAGGCATCATTACATGATTAATTCATAAAGTAACCTAATTATATGTAAATAATGAATTTTTGCAAAATTCGGTGAAGCAGTTCAATTATAGTCATTTTCACCCGGGCGATAAACGAAGCCAACACAAAAATAAGAAATGTAAATATACTTTGTAGTCAAGCCGTCCTCTGTCTAAGGAAATCCGCTGAATTTGGCCAGATTTTTTGTTCTTTTATGTCCATGGAGTATAATTAGATTAGCTTTACTCGCTAAAAATTCTGCCAAATGGCTACCAAAAAAATTATTACTTTAGTTGCTATACTTACGGGAATGCTGTCATTACCTGTTTTGGGGTGAATGATTACGTTTCAGCCAATGTATAGTGACACAAGGTTTCCTCCTGTAGATCAATTTCACGCAGGCTGTATGCAAGATGCGCAAGTTACCTTCGATGGTAAGGAAACAAATATTTCCAAGATTCATCTCGAGCTCCAATACGTGCCTGATGATGTGGAAATTTCTCGTATTCTCGGTGTTGATCAAGTGATTGCCAATTACAGAATAGAATATGATAGAGTAATTTTTGATATAGATAATCCAAAACTAAATGGAACTACGCCATTGTTTCATCTCAGTTTCCAAAGTAAAAAAAATATAACTGCATCAGATATCGTAATAGCTACCGGGTCATACTTTGTAAGTAATGGAAAGATTACCTATTTACAGTCAGACTTTCCTTTACAATTTGCAACCGTGCCAGAATGTGATCCAGATATCATTCCTCCAAGTGTAAATGTTATTTTTCCACAAGATCCAACGGCTCCTGCTACCTTAGATCAGTATTTCGTTTTTGAAGTCAAAGATGCAGATAAGTGAGTAGACAAAAATAGCATCAAGATAACGCTTAACGATAAAACATATACAGCAGCCGATACCAATAATATCAAGCGAAAAGGAAATTATATCACTTTCTATCCTCAAGATCGATTGCCAGTAAATAAGAAAATAAATCTTCAAGTGAGTATTTCAGATCTGCAATCATATGGTGGAGCAAATACGACAGAAAAAATGTTTAGTTTCAAAACAGCTTCTGGACTAAAATTACTTGATGATATTGATCCAATGACTTTGAGAATGTTTGCTAGAGATGCGGCGAAAATTACAGGAACACCAGATGAATGTTCCGTCTTACAAAACTTTTATTCCAGATCAGATGCTTCATTTCAGTCAGCACTTATGCCAATCATCAACAAAATGTCATGTACATTACAACTTTCTGCAACTAGCACAGGAGATGATTCGCTCTTCAACGAGCCACATGCTGCTGCACCTACCACAAATAGAAGCCTGACCTTCGTGTCTGTCTTTGCTGCCCTTGGACGAATTCTCTTTGGTATCTCGCTTATCTTGAAATTGCATTATTTAGTATCCTATAGAAAACATAAAAAATTAGCAAACATGTACAAAAATGGTGCATAGGTAATAAGGCATACACAAAATAAAAAATAAAAAGAGCTTCGAGTAATCGGAGCTTTTTTAGTTAGCAAATTGGCTGATGGGTAACTTATCACCCGGGTGAGAATTGATGATAAGTAGCTCACTGCCTGCTATATAAGAGATTACCACCCGGGTGAGAAATTTTCATTCTTGTAAGCTTACTATACTTTCACTATACTGACCAAAATTTTACTTCTTCATTCACATCATGGCGCTCGAGATAGAAAGAAAATTTCTTATTCCCAAACTTCCTGCTGACCTTGCTAGTTTTCCTCACAACGAAATCATGCAGTGATATTATTTCAATCAGTGAGAAAAATTAGTCAGACTGAGAAAAAAAGGAAATACCTATTATCAGACAGAAAAATCAGGTATGGGTTTGATCAGAGAAGAAGATGAAGAAACTATTTCACCATCCATTTTTGAAGAAGAACGAAATAATGTCGAAGAACGATATCTAGAAAAAACTCGCTACGAGATTCCTTACGAGTGAACCATTATTGAATTAGATATCTATACAGGAAAACTGGAATGATTGGTTGTAGCTGAGATAGAATTTTCTTCTGAGGAAGAAGCAAAAGCACTCAATATTCCCGAGCGATTTGGGAGGGAATTAACTGATGTCGCAGAAGCAACAAATGCATATCTAGCGAAATATGGAATGACAGAAGCATTACAATAAATTCGTAGGGGCGTTTAGTAAACGCCCAGGCGGATGGTATCCGCCCCTACAACAATTATGATTTCTCATTCACTTTTTCATATCCCAATTGTCCACAAGCGCCCTTGCCTTCTCTGCCCATGCTTGCTCTGACGGTAACGGTAATTCATTCGTTTTCCAAAATTTCTTTAAATTTATACATCTGCGTCTTGCTACTTTCCTCCAGATCGATGGCTGGATTCATATTATAGGCAATCAAGTTTACATGAGCCAATCTTCATCTCAAGAGCTTCGCTAATTCCTTGGCGAGCTCCGGTTTGTCAGTCACTCATTTGATCATAATGTATTCATAAAATATTCTATTATCGGTCGCTTGCACATAGTCGTCAATCGTTTTCATGAGTTCATCCAATGGATATTTTTTCGCAATCGGCATGAGTTGATTTCTTAATTCTTGGTTCGGCGCATGCAATGAAATTGCCAACTTCACAGGAATATTATCTTCAATTAATTTTCTAATCCCTGGAATAATTCCCGCGGTGGAGATGGTAATATGTCTTCTGGACAGCGATAATCTTTCTTGCGGTAACATCAGTTCAATCGCTTTTTTCATATTATCGTAATTCAACAACGGTTCGCCCATTCACATAAAGACAACATTTCTCACTCCGTATAAGGTGCCGTCATCTTTTTTTCCAAATTTATTTTTGATATAATTATTTGCATAGAGCACCTGTCAGATAATTTCCTCGACCGTGAGATTTCTCTTGAGACCTAGTTTTCCCGTGACACAAAAGAGACAGTTCATCGGACAACCAACTTGACTAGAAATACAGAGAGTTATTCTATTTAATTTATTTTCATTGGGGTTTGAAAGGGAAGAAAGGTCGGAATGGTTTGAAAGAAAATCTTTTCATCCTTTGTTTTCCTTTGCACCTTTGTTACCCTCATGCAATTCGTGAGTATCCCAATGATAAAGGATAACTACTTCAATAAGATGTCCGTCCGTAGTTTGCAGTCAGATTTTTGTGGTGTTTTCGTCTTCCAAAACGTTTGTCACAGAAAAAGGAATCACACAGAATTTCTCATCGAGGTCTTGTCTTAGTTCCTTGGACAGTGTCGTCATCTCGGAAAACTCGATATTCTGATTTTTATAAATTTCATAAAATACCTGCTTTACTCTAAAGGGTTGCAGTTTATGTTCTTTGGCATATGCTTGAAAACTATCTTCACTGAGAATGGATGGATTCATAGAAAATGATAAGTAAAATATTATGCAGCAAGTTTCTCTACACTTGCAATTTCATCAGCAAATAGTATCTTTCTATCTCAAAGTTCGTCTTCTATTACCCAGGTAGGGACATCGTCCTTAGGATCAGAAGCCGAGATGATAGAAAAAATATTTGCCGTAGTTTCATTATTGATTTGTATACGAACTTTATGTCATTCGCTTTCATCTAATGCAGTAATCATTTCTTCTAAATCGGTAATGAGTATTCATGGTTCCATACCAGTAGCGTAAGAAAATAAAGTACCATATATATACCTATTTGCAGCAAAAAAACAAGAAAATGAGCTAAATTTAGTGCATTACATAAGGTATTGACAAATAAAAGGAAATATGTATACTAGAAACGTTTATTTTTTACTATACCCATCCAATGAACTATCAATTACTCCAAAGAGAAGATACTCAGCCTCGTGTTGACTTAGAACAAGCCAGAGAATTTTATAATAAACGAAGAAATGGTAAAAGTAAGAAAGAAATTGCTGCGAACAAAGTAAAGATTAGCATACAAGATAACTTTGAACAAGTAAAAGCCAATCTAGAGCTGCATCGTTTGTGTAGAGCTGTCGATAAGATTTCGAACAATAAAACAGTCATAGATCTCTGTAAAGAGAGAAAAGATATATTGATTATCAAAGATACTTTGCATTTAAAGTACTTTGGAGGAGATAAAGTAAGCTTGATATATTACAATTGGAGACTAGATACAGATGAAGTTGTAGATACTTATCTATGAGAACATACTGTAGATATGTATGTGAGAAATCTTACTAGTATCACTACCGATGATGAGCTCTATAAGCTGGTGAATGAAGCTATTATTAAAGCATCGACACAGTTGACACAATCAGAATTGAAAAACAATATAAAATAATCTTATTCTCCAATATAAAAAATCGCTTCACGAAGAGGCGATTTTTGCTATCAGAAATTATTATGGGAGATTATCATGGAGTGTCTGGAGATTTTATGTTATCGCGCGTCTGTTGAAGTCTCACGCTTTTTAGCTCGATGCCACAAAGAATATCTAGCAATGCCTCCTTTGCCTTACATCATTCATATTGAGGACAGGGTTGACACAAGATTTCAATCTAATCATCTCTTATTGTTTTGTCTGATCTATTAATAAATCAGTCTTCTATAGGCTTTTGCTTCGTATAATGGATTACTGGTTTTATTTTCACAGTTCAATATTCCACTACCTTAAAGTCACGAGGACAAGTATGTATATTTACTGAATGTATGCTCATGTGATATTATTGTAAATATAAAAGAGATATAATAAATATTATAAATATTCACATATAAAAGTCAATAAAGAAAAAAGGATGATATTAAGCTATCTTTCAAATCTTTTTACTTGTTCGAATTGCCAGCCAGCCACATCAGATGCCGATGAGCGCTCATGCCAAGACATCACTTGGATAATGCATGCCATTGTGCATCCTACTTCGCGCCATAAGCAAAGCGTAGACGATTGCATAAGGCCATAATGCAGGGAAGAAAATAATCAAAACCGTCAACATCGCCAAAGAAAATGTCATATGACTAGAAGGAAATGATGCGTCAGTATATGATTTACCAATGGGGAAAATTTCCGTGGAATGAGCGATATATGGTCTTGTTCTGGCACCCATTTCTTCCGTCAACAACGTTTTAAACCCAATATCAGTAACGAGATACGATAATCCTGCAGCAATAATAAAACTTAGTACAATGCGTTTCCATATAGTTTTTTTAACTCTCGTGGCAAAAAAGACTACGATGATTCGCAGTGCTATCATGACTAATCTCAGACTAAAGATTTGAGAAAAGGTGTCGAGTCGCGTACCATGTCATCGATGATTCAGGAGTGAAACAATGTGGAAGTCCATTAGTGAAATAATTAATAATATAAATTAATTTATTTTTTTGTTAACAAACCCACCCCACCCTTCGGGCACCCCTCCCTTGTCAAGGAGGGGAAAGATTTTTTTGTAAGTCCCCCTGACAAGGGGGATTTAGGGGGTTTGTCCGCGTCCCGGGTTTATTTCAATAACGTCTTCTTATAAAACCAACACTTCTCGCCACCGTTATAAAACGTGGTTTTTTTTCGCGTTCATGAAATGCTGCTCGGCGCAAAATCTTCATAGGAGCTAATTATTCCTCCATGTAATTTTGGATTTGTATCAAAGAGTTGTGTGATGGTACGATAGATTTGAATCAATTCAAACATCTGTAATCTAAGTCCATAAGGAGGATTGGAAACAATCGAGCCAATGAGTTCTGGACCACCAATGTAGTCTTTGATATCCTTAGTTTCAAAGTGAATATACTTTTCCACTCCAGCATTTTTAGCATTTTCTTGAGCAATCTTAATCATCTGAGGATCGATGTCTGATGCAATAATCGTGTGTTGTTTGTCCAACATCATTTTCCCCTTGGCTTCTTGAATAGCTCGATCAAAGAGCGTCTGATCATATCGTGAGAAATATTGAAAGGCAAATCAGCGCAAAATTCCTGGTGCAATATTCTTGGCGATCATCGCCGCCTCGATAGCTATCGTTCCACTTCCACAAAATAAATCATAGAGCGGCTCACTAAATTTTCGTCATGATAATAATAGCAATCCAGCAGCCAATGCCTCATTGATCGGCGCCTCGCCTGTCGCTTGCTTATATCATCTTTTGTGTAAAGATTCGCCAGTGGTATTTAAAAGTATGGAACACATATTATTTTGCAGATAAACAAAAATTTCCACTGGCTCTAAATTTTGATCTTCAAAAACCCTTCCTTCACTTATTTGTCATTCTGACGACTGAAAGGAGGAAGAATCTCCCGGTAGCTTTTTTTGGATTGCTTCGCTTTGCTCGCAATGACGATTGGCTAATATTTTTTTCACTATTGCTTTCTTGCAAATACTTTGTATTGTCGGCGTACTTGTTAATATGGAATTTTTACTGATCGCATG
>JAPLUV010000026.1 GCA_026397395.1 candidate division SR1 bacterium
TCTGGCATTGATTCAATTATTGGTCTCACATCTGCCTGCTCAATAATTGGTTCTGGCTCAATGACTGGCTCGATAACGGGTTCTGGTATTGGTTCCATCACTGGTTCAACTATTGGTTCAATCACTGGCTCTGGCATTGTTTCAACAACTGGTTCGTCCATCGGCTCAATTTTTTCAATTTTCAATTCTTCACCTTCTATTTTTGAAGGTTCTGTTATATTTGGTTCCCAAACTTTTTCTTCTGGTACAAATGGAGTTGGTTCAGCATTAGGATTGATAACGGCACCGTTTTGGAATGCGTCTTCTCCTCCACCAAAAAAATCTGTCTCCTGACTTGGAGTTTGCGGAGCTTGCTGCATATTGGTTGGAATTGGTGTTGTTTGTTGAGGATCGGCCATCTTGAGTGTCAAAATGTTAAAATGATAAAGTGATGAATTGTTATTCGTGTATTCGGAGTTCTACTACAATTATAATCAGAATCGTGAAATTTGCAAATTTTAGAGAGATTGTAGATGGTTCTTTGGTGTTTTTGTATTTTTTGCTTCTCCTTTGTGTTTCACGACAATGCAAGCGCAAGCAATTTAGCTTGTAATATGAAAATGAAATCATAAATAATAAGTGCTGGATTTCTCGCCTAGGCGAGTTTCGGTCATTTATTTTTTATTGTAAAAGGTACATGGGAGAAGAAGATGCAATCATTAGTCAGACCAAGTTATTTGTTGGTGGATTAAATTGGAAATTGAGATGAAAAGATCTCAGAGAAGAGTTTTCAAAGTTTGGTGAAGTGGCTTTTGCTAGAGTAAAATTAGACAAAGAAACGGGAAAAAGTAGAGGATTTGGTTTTGTAGAATTCGTCAATCCAGATGAAGCTGCTAAAGCTCAAAAGGAAATGGATGGACAAGAAATCATGGGCAGAGCTGTCAAGGTAGACTTTGCTAAAGAAAATCCAGAAAGGATGCAAGCTGCTGAAGAAGCAAGACAAAACGCGCCAGTAGAAGAAGATGAAAATCTATTCTAAGTTATTATAACGATTTCTAAAGAGCGCTCCTGAGGGGGCGTTTTTCTTAATTTTATTTTATTTTTTAACAAATCCCCCTCCCTTCGGGCATCCCCCTTTCACAAGGGGGAATTTTTATTTTTTACTTTTTCTTTGTTTTGTGTGGAAAATTTTAAATATTCATTTCCGCAGCGCTGGACATTGTAGACTTGAAAAAAATAGATATATTCGTATTATTGCCAGCGCTGAGTAGTTGGCTGTCGATGATGCGCCAAATATTACTTCCTATATCGAACCTGGGAGCCATAAAGTCATGGTGTATGCCATGGCGGAGCTACCCACTGTACTCTTAGGAGTATATGTATGATCGCTACCGCTACTCGGTGTATAACGAATAAACGACGAAGCGTTAAAACGCTTAAACGAGTTTATTTCTATAAATTGTAGAATCATGCAATTTGAGGAATTGAAGATGTGGAATGAGGCTCAAGATTTATATAATTCCCTGGATGATATCTTTTCCCAAGACTCTTTCAGAAATTATTTTTTTAGAGATCAACTCTTGAGAGCTGCCCTTAGTATATCAAACAATATAGCTGAATGATTTGAAAGAGAAACGAATAATGAACTCAGAAGGTTTCTTTATATAGCTAAATGAAGTTGTGGAGAAGTCAGAAGTATGCTATATTTGGCATATAAAAGACAATATATAGTAAAGAATGATTTTGAAAAATTTGTAGATATTTGTAAACATATCAGCATCATGATGTATAAATACATTGAAAAATTATAAAAAAACACCACATCGTTTAGCCGCTTAGTCGCTTTAACGTTTGAACCAACGTAATGAAAAAGATAAACGAGAACTTTATTTGCATACACTGTAAGCAAGCCGTCCAAGAAGCAAAGCAGACATGTAGAAATCATTGTCCACATTGCTTTGTATCACTGCATGTCGATGGTGATATTCCTGGCGATAGAAATACTGAATGCCATGGCAAGATGTATCCGACAGCCTATGAAATTAAAAACGGTGGAATGAAAATATTATTTGTCTGTAGCAAATGTGGGAAGAAACATTGGAATAAGAGAGCAGAAGATGATGAAGTGTCCCAACTAGATACACGCATCCAATCATACAAGAAGATAAGTTGGGAATTTACGAATTAACAAACCCGCCTGCCGGCCGGCAGGTTTACGAATTACCGAAACAATTTTAAAATTTATAAATTTAAAACTTAGCAAATTATTTTGGAATAATTCGGAATAATTTGGAATAATTCGAACATTTACCTTTATCCTTTTTCAAAAAGCCAATGGATCTTATTGATTTCAAAACCACCTTTGATGGTGTACTGCAAGAGTATGTAGACGAGAAAATCAGGCAATCTACGAAACTTCTAGACAGCGTGAGGATCAATTCGTTCGTCCAATACATTCAGAATTTTATTTTTTCTGAAGGCAAGAGGATCAGACCATATGTTCTTCGAGCTGTGTATATGGGACTTGGTGGTGAAAAAGAAAAAGAGATTTTGCATATCGGCATTATTTTTGAGCTCTTTCATACGATGGCGTTGATTCATGATGATATTATGGATTGTGCGGATAAGAGACACAATGTCATGACTATGCATAAGTTTATTGAATCTCAATTGCACAATGTAGAAAATGCTGCACACGTAGGTGAATCGCAGGCTATTCTAATCGGTGATTTGGTGTTGGCTCGAGTATATGAATTACGATACAAGATCGATGGATTTGAAAAAGTTACTTTGGACAAAGCCAAGATGAATATTCATGAAATGATTGAGGATGTTATTCTCGGACAAATGATAGACGTAGACATGGAAGTCAGTGGCCCTGCATCGTTGGATTTGATAGATAAAAAAAATAGATACAAGACAGCATCATATACCTTTGTCAGACCTATGCTGACGGGAGCTGTCCTAGCTGGCGCCAACGAAGATGTCCAAAAACAGGTATCTGAACTGGGACTACATTTGGGCTTGGCATTCCAGATGAGAGACGACTTGATGGACCTCACGGGTGGTGACAAAACGAAATCACTCTTTAGCGACGTGCAAGAATGACAGCAAACCTATTTCACCCATTATATTTTTGAGCATGGAACGGATGAGCAAAAAGAACTGTTAAAAAGTTGTCTTGGTAAGAGACTGAGTGATGAAAAAATTCTAGAGCTTAAGAAATTATTTCAAGATACCGGCGCAATTGATCGATGAAAGCAGCAGATTACTGAACATTTGGACAAGGCAAAATTTATTTTCGAACAGATTCCACTTACCAATGATGAAGCCAAGCTGAGCTTCGCTCACATGATGAGAAAGTTGGAGAATAAATAGATTTTACAAATTATTTTCACTATGAGCATATCAGATAGAAATTTTTTCGAAGGTAAAGACTTTGGAAATTCACCCTTCAAAGCACTTATTCCAAAATATTATCCTTTAGCCTACCAAAAATATATTTCTGAAGAAACTAAATTACTTAAGCAAAAACTTGCCTGAACTAATAATATATTGGAAGCTGGTGTTGGGATAGGAAGACTAATATCAGAAATAGCTCCGCTAGTAAAAAATTTCGTTGGAATAGACAACGCGACACTTATGCTTAACGAAGCCAATAGCATAGCAAAAGAATATACAAATGTGAAAATAATACATGGGAATATTGAAGAACTTAACGAGCTGTTCCCTAGGAAATATTTTGACTATAGTTTATGTGTTTGGAATACTCTTGGCAATGTAGATGATGAAATCGTCGTATTAAAAAGTCTATGAAATGTTACTAAGGGAAGCATATTTATCACAACCTACCTCAAAGGAACTATTGAGCAGAGAGAAAATCGATACCAAACGATGGGCATTGAAATCACCTCTATAGACAAAGATAATGAAATATTTTATTCCAAAAGTGGATTAAGATCAAAATCTTATAGTTTGCAAGATATTAAACAACTGGCACTTGCAGCATGATTAAAGATTGTTGAGTCCCAAACTATACACAATGTAATGTTATGGGTGGAATTAAAATCTCTAGAAAAGAATTAATTACGAAAAACAGCCTCGCGAATAAATGCTAGCTGTTTTTTTTGTTGGAGTGATTATTACCACCCGGGTGGCTAGGATTCCAAAAATAATTTTTAAGCACGATGTTCTCTTCTATGGGATCTAAGGTCTATCAGGATTTTTAAGATAACCAGGAGAACTATAAGCGCTTTGGGTGAATTACATAACGCCATCAAAATAGCTCAAAATATGATAACTATCTGCATCAAAACAATTCTTTTGTATGGTTCAAGCATGGTAGAGCCTATTTCTGTTTTCTTATATTCTTTTTTGCCAATAAAATTTGCGAAGAAAGAGGTTCCGTGACTAATAAACAAACAAATTATTGCTCATGATAATGGAGGTAGTAAAATTTTTATCCCATTGATAGCGTTGGATAACATATCTCATTCATTTGCAAGGATAATACGTCAAACATCTGAATTTGTTAACGCAGCAATAGCCATTAAATGACCGAGCATAAACATCCCAAAATGGAATATAAAGAATGTAATAATAACACACGTAGTGATTATTAATGCAACTATTCCTATGACGTTATTTCTTTTTAAAGTAAAAACTGCAGTGAAAATTGAAGAAACAATCTGCTTAAAAATCCAATAAAATCAGATAACAGCACTCTCAGCCCAGTACAAAAAAAGTATATTAAACACAGACCAATTCCAAAAAGCAATTCCAACTATCGGAATTACGTTAGCCAAAATTAAGGTTACTTCTGAAAAATCAAATTTCAATAAAGAGAAACTTTTCTTTCAAGGAATCGTTTGTTTTTTCATAGAATAGTAATTTCTTATAAAATGTACATAGCCGATTTTCCTGTTGAAGAGTTTAGAATTATTTTATTTTTTTACATAAAGATATCTCTTGGCTTTGCTCCATCTTGTGGGCCAATAACGCCTCTTTCTTCCATCAGATCCATAATTCTCGCTGCGCGAGCAAATCAAATATTAAGCTTGCGTTGCAATAATGTAGCTGATGCTTTCCTGGTTTGAGCGACGACTTGGATCGCTTGTTCGAGCAATGCTTCGTCATCTGTTCCCCCTCATGAAAAGACATAATCCCCTGCTTCAAATTTACTATTTTCTAGTAAGGCAACGATTTCTTGATTGTAAATATCTTCTTCTGTCAGTCCGTCTATATATTTATTTTTGAGGGCGAGCGTAACTTTTTCTATTTCTTCTGTAGAGACGAATGGTGCTTGGATTCTAATCGGTGACTTAGTTGATGGATCCATATAGAGCATATCTCATTTTCCAAGTAATGTCTCAGCTCACTTTCTGCCTAATATCGTTCTACTATCAATTTCTGATACGGTACCAAAGGCGATTCTCGTTGGGATATTTGCCTTGATCAAACCGGTAATAACATCTACCGATGGTCTCTGGGTAGCGATGATTAAATGAATACCAACTGCACGAGCTTTCGCTGAGATATGGGTAATACAATTTTCTACATCGCGTTTGGATTTACTCAACATCATGCTCGCGAGCTCATCAATGACGAAGATGATGCGGAACATTTTCTCTGCTTTCTCGGCTTCTTGTTTACGATTGTATTCATCGATATTTTTGACTCTTGTTTCCTTGAGTACTCCATATCTTCTTTCCATTTCATGTTCTGTTCGCTTGAGAAGTTTTAATGCTTTTTCTGGTTCGAAGACGATTGGCGCTAATAAGTAAGGCAGTCCTGCGTACAATTCCAATTCTACCTGTTTCGGATCAACCATGAGAAATTTGAGTTCAGACGGTGTGTTTTGATACATAAGCGATAAGATGAAATCATTTACTCAGACTGATTTACCAGATCCTGTCGCTCCAGCAACTAATAAGTGAGGCATAGATTCCAAGGTTTTGATCATGATAGAGCCATCGATTGCTTTCCCGAGAGATAAGTTGTTATCTGACTTTTTCATATCTTGAACGAATTCATTAGAATTCAATACGTCTCCTAATTTAACCATAACCGGCTTGGGATTTGGTAATTGGATACCGACACAATCGGTTCCAGGAATTGGCGCAACGATACGTACAGACTTGGATTTCAACGATAAGGAAATATCATTTGTTAAACTTTCTATAGTCGATAATCTAATTCCTTCATCTGGTTTGATTCTGATTTGGACAATCGATGGGCCGATATCAAATCATTCGATCATAATCGGAACATTAAATTCCATCAATTTATTTTGCAATGCTTTTGCTTTTTCCATCAAGAATGTTTCATCTATTGTGACGCTTTGATCTGCGCTGGATTCAATCATCGATACATTGAAGGTTGGCTTCTCACCTGAGAAGTTAATCATGGGTTTTGCCTTCCTTTCTTTTTGGGTTACTTTTTCTTCAAATTTTTGCTTAATCAAACTCTTGATCAATGAACGAGAAACTGGTCTTCCAAAGTCTGATCTGTCTTCTGGTTCTTCTTCCTCTTCTTCTTCCTCATCGTTTCTACTTGATACCTTGGACTTTTTACTTTCTACTCTCTTGGGTCTATCTTCAGATTTTAAGCTAATATTCGGGAAACTAAAATTGAGCGAATACAAGATTCGTACAATCAATATAATCAGTAAGATAATAATAAATGCCTTGATAGCTATGCTCTGACCTCCGAACATTAGATTTAATAATACGATGACTGGCCAAGAAAGATATCATCATAATTTTTCATATTTCGTTACATCGCCGTCGATGATAGGGAAATTGAGAATAGCAGAGATAATAATCATCATCAAGATAAATTGACGGACGATGAGTTTCATTAGATATCATTTGACCATGATCAAGATACCGATCAAGAAGCAAAGTGCGAAAAAAATATATAAACCAATTTCACCAAAAGGAATACTTGCCCAGTCTCTAAGAAATCATAACACGGGTGAATTGCCTGCGAAGGACAGGGAGAAAAAGAATAGTCATCATAATATGGTTAAGCTCATGCCAAGTTTGAACTTGTTGAGTATTATATTTTTTTTCTTTTTTCTTCTCTTAGCCAAAACGATATTTCTTAGCAATATAAAAATTATAATTTTGTTGGATTAGCTGGTTTTAACTTTTTATATGGTGTTTTCAACGAAAAAACAGAACAAAATACATATACGGGAAACAAAATTTCTGAATATAATCTTGTTTGTACAAAAAAAAGATTCTCCTTGTCCCTGCACCTATCCTGGTTGTGAACATCATGGGAAATGTTGTGATTGTATAGAACATCACCGTATAAAGTGACAGCTTCCTGCCTGCTATTTTTCTCCTGAAGAGGAAAGAACATACGATAGAAGCATTGAATGTTACAATAAAAATCATTCATAAATATTGTGTCATCCTGAATGTAGTGAAGGATATAATTTACCAACAATGAGATTCTTCGTTTCACTCAGAATGACAACCAAGAGCAGGACAACACGATTTATTAACTTATCATCCAAGATGAACTTAAAAGAAATTGGCGAAAAGCGACAAAAAAAATGGAAAGACACTGATCTCTACAAGGTCAAGGAAGATAGCAGTAAACCAAAATTTTATGTTTTGGATATGTTTCCCTATCCGAGCGGAGCTGCACTTCATGTATGACATCCTAAATGATATATTGCAAGCGATACACTCGCGAGGAAGAAAATGTTGCAAGGATTTAATGTTCTCCATCCTATGGGTTTTGATACGTTTGGATTATGAACTGAGCAATATGCTATTGATAATAAAATGAAACCACAAGATGTAGCTAAAGAAAATGTAGATACTTTTATACAACAGCTCAAAATGTTTGGGATGTCCTATGATTGGAGCAGGTCAGTCAATACTGCCGATCCCAAATATTTTAAATGGACTCAGCGAGTATTTCTTCAGATGTATAATCATTATTACGATGAGAAGAAAAAGAAGGCGATGCCAGTCACCGATCCTAACAAGCAGGAAAGACTAGCCTACGTAGACTATAAGCCCATAAACCGATGTCCCCATTGTATGACGGGATTAGCAAACGAAGATCTCGATGACGGGAAGTGTGAAAGATGTGGATCAGAAGTAGAACAAAAACCTATGAAACAACGAGTCTTGAGAATTACCAAATATGCTGAGAGATTGTTGGAATGATTAGAAAAACTTAATTGGGAAGAATCGATGAAAGATTTGGAAAGAAATCGAATTGGTAGGAGCGAGTGAACAGAGTTTAAGATGAAGGTTGTTATTCCTGAGAATGAAACAGAGAATGCCGGAGAATGAATGTCTGACACCAAAAAGAAGCTCAGCAAGGAAGATAACGATGGGACCTATGATATTATCTGAATTGCTATGAAGGCACACAAAGAACTTTGACCTGGCCTTCAAGAAAAGATTTATCAAAAGTGATTGAAAAAATTATTAGAGAAAAATTGATTTAAAGTAGAGGAAGAAAAAAAGATTGAATACAAAATAGATGGAGAAAAAATTGGATATGGTTCTGTAGATTTATTAGTTAATTGAACTATCGCAATAGAATTAAAATCTAGAAAAATACTAGAATGAGATTTTTATAAACAATTAAGAACGTATATAAATCAGTCGGAGACAATTGAGTGTGGATTTCTGATGAATTTTTATAATTGAAAACTAGATTATAAGAGACTAGAAAAAGATTATTTGGACTGAAAGAAAAAAAATATTCTCAGAAATTCTCAGATTAATTTTCAGAAATCATCAGAGATTCTCAGAAATTCTCAGGACGATTCTCTGGAATTCAGTGTATATACTACACGCATAGATACGGTTTTTTGAATGTCATTTGTTGCTATTGCTCCTGAGCATCCATTGGTAGATAAAATTACTACGAAAGAATTTGTTAAAGATGTAGAGAAATACAAAGACGCAGCGAAGAAGAAAAGCCAGTTGGAAAGGACCGAATTACAAAAAGAAAAAACGGGAGTCTTTTGTGGAGCATATGCAATTAATCCATTCAACAATGAAAAAGTGCCCGTCTTTGTCGCCGATTATGTCTTGGCTAATTATGGAACCTGAGTTGTAATGGCAGTGCCTGCACATGATGAGAGAGATTTTGAATTTGCGAAGAAGTATAATTCGAGACACAATGAAAGCTCGAAACAAGGTGAGAGTTTTCATGATGTCGAGATTATCCAGAGGGATAATCTGCCGATAAAAAAAGTAGTAGAACCTTTTGTCTATTATGCGGATGGAGATTCTGCAGTCAGAGAATGATCGCCTTTTGTGGAGAGAGAAAATGTCTGCGTTATCTTGAGAGATCCCAAGACAGATACCTATCTTTGTGCCGACTGGAAAGATCATAATATGCATGGGTTAATCACCGGATGAATAGATGAAGGGGAAGATATTGTGGAAGCTGCGAAGAGAGAACTCTATGAAGAATCTGGATATAAGAATGTGAAATACATCAAAGATCCAGACTTCGCGATACATACGTTCTTTTGGCACAGAGTAAAAAAATCTAATAGACATGCTAGGTTTAGCTACTTGATGTTTGAATTAGTGACTGATGAAAAAGATAAAATAGCGCCTGAAGAAGCAGCTGTTCATCACTTAGTATGGAAAACTAAAGAAGAGTTAGAGACCTTCTTTACCGTAGCTGAATGAAGTTTTGCACTGAACTTCTTGGATAATAACAATTATATCTTCACCGACAACGGTATCCTTCATAATTCTGGTGAGTTTACTGGAATGAAGAGTGAAGAGGGAATTCTTGCTATGCAGCAGCGATTAGAAAAAAATAAGAAATGATGAGTGAAAGTAAATTACAAAATGCAGGATCGAGTATTCTCTAGACAAAGATATCGAGGAGAACCATTTCCTATTTTGTGGACTGAAGACGAGCCAAAGATTTCTCTGAGTTTCTATGAACAGAAGACGTGGAAGGCGATCGTAGACGGAGTAAAGACACTCGAAACCAGAGCTCTCAACATCGAAGAGCCAGAAAGATTTTTTGGTGATGTACAAGTTGGTGATGTTGTAAAATTTATCAATAAGGAGACCTGAGATTCACTTTTTGTTAAAATAACACAGAAGTATCAACGAAAAGATTTGGAAGATTTATGGAATACCGACAGAGCAATAATCGAAAAAATATATACAAATAAAAAAACTTTCGCTTGAATAAAGACACTCAAAGATTTTTCTACATGACGAGATTTTCAAGCATGATATCTAGATAAGATCAATACCAATGGCTTAGTTTGACGAGAATTTGAGATTATTGAACCGTCGAAAAAGATCATCCCACTCGATGAAAAAGAGCTTCCGCTCTTACTTCCTGATGTAGATAATTATGAACCGACGGGAACTGAAGAGTGACCATTGGCAAATATTAGTGATTGGGTCAATGTCACTTTAGCAGATGGCACCAAAGCAAAACGCGAAACCAATACGATGCCAGGACGAGCAGGCAGTTCACGATACTGGCTCAGATACATGGATGTAAATAATGATAAAGCATTAGTAGGTAAAGATAAAGAAGCCTATCGAGGCAATGTCGATGTCTATATCGGCGGAGCTGAGCATATTACCAGACATATGATTTATGGTAGATTTTGGCAGAAATTTTTGTTTGATCTGTGAATCGTCACTCAGGATGAACCTTTCCAAGAATATCATTCTGTAGGATTGATTATGGGAGAAGATGGCAGGAAAATGTCCAAGAGACGAGGAAATGTCGTCAATCCAGATGACATTGTAGACCAGTTCTGATCTGATACTTTGAGAGTCTATGAGATGTTTATGGGGCCATTTGATCAATCTATTGCGTGGAATACTTCAGGCATTTCTGGTACGAAAAAATTTCTAGATAAAGTACAGAACCTGAGTCTTAAAGTCGAAAGTCCAAAGCCCTCTAAAGAGGATAAATCTATAAAGTCCGATGACTTGAAGACTTGATGACCTGAAGACTTGATGACTTCGTGAACACAAGACGAACAGGATAAAAAGACGATCATTTTACTCAATCAAACCATCAAAAAGGTAGGCGAAAATATAGATGAGTTTAAATTTAATACCGCAATTTCTCAGCTTATGATCTTAACAAATCATCTAACAGAAATCTGAACCATCTCACGTATAACATTTGAAACATTGGTTATCTTGGTGTCTCCTTTCGCACCACATTTGGCGGAGGAACTTTGGGAACAACTCGGAAATGAGTATTCCATATTTACCAAAGCAACGTGGCCGAAGTATGATGAAAAATTATTGGTAGCCGATACGGTGACGATAGCAGTTCAAGTGAATGGCAAAGTTAGAGGAACGATTTCTCTCAGTCTAGAAGCCGACCAACAAGAAGCCATGGCTGCAGCTAAAGCCGATGAGAAGATCAATAATCGAATAGTTAACGAACCGAAGAAAGTCATTTATGTGAAGGGAAAGATATTGAACATCGTCGTATAAAAAGTTTTATTTTTTATAAACTTTCTAATGAAAACTCTAATGTGAATTTTATCGATTGCGATATGAATATATTTTTTTGTTAGATCTTTTCTAAAATATAAAGCTGACAAAAGAACCGCCGATGAACGACATAAATTTATTGAAGAAGAAAAAACCGACCACCTTTTAAAGGGATATAATATAATGTTTTTTGCAAAATTTTTTAATCCAAAGTATATTCAATCAAATTACAATATTATAAACGAATGATTTGGAATATTATTTTGTTTGTATTGAGTAGATTTATTGTTTATTAGATAAAAAATATGAAGAACAAAGAATGGTTTTTGGCTTCTATCTGAGCAATATCTCAGGCATCAATATATTTTTCTAAAGAATTAAATATTCCAACAATCTGATATATACTTCAAATTATTGTATTTTTGATATTATTTTTCCTCATACTCATAATCTTATATAAGTTATATATTTTTATATTGGTTCATTTTGATGTAACTATAGCTACTTATGCGACCCAAAAAGCGATTGATGAGAAAAGAATAACTCCGGAAAACGATAAAGCAAAAATAATTTACGACTATATTTTAGATAACGGGCGATCATTTATTGTCTCAAATAGATTGTTTTGAGATGTAGAACATTGAGACAAAAAATTATTATATTTAACTTACTTCATACGAGGCAAAGGACGAAATACAGTAATAAAAGAGAATGAAAAGATTAGTTTTTTGAGAGAATTATTTTGATTGAGTCCTAAAAATCGCAAAAGACGACCATTTGACCATAATGCATAATTTTTTATACAAGTATTTTATCCTTTCATTTCATTCTCTATGTGCTGAATATTCTGATATCAAGGGAAAGGTCACGATGCACACAAGATTTTGGTACACGGACTGGAAAGGCTAGAATACCGCGGATATGATTCAGCAGGTTTGTTGGTTGGGAACGAAAAAGGTGAGATCAAACTCGTCAGAGCTGTGGGAAAAGTTGCGAGTTTGGCAGAGAAAGTCAGAAAAGAAATCTGAGAAAAAGAACAGTATAGTTTCTGAATTGCCCACACACGTCGGGCTACTCATGGCGGCGTGACTGAGGAAAACACACATCCCCACTTCGACATGCACAAACATTTCTATCTCGTGCATAACTGAATAATAGAAAATTATCATAAATTAAAACAAGATTTGCTTGCGAAGTGATATCACTTTTATGGACAGACGGATAGTGAAGTCATTGCAAATTTATTGGAAGATAATTGGAATGGAGACTTTATGCAGACCGTAGAAAAAGTATTGAAAATGATTAGATGAGCATATGCATTACTCATCGTCTCACCTTATGCACCAGATGAAATTATTGCAGTCAGATTATGAAGTCCTCTGCTACTTGCATATAACGATAAGGGAGAATATTTCTTCTCATCAGACAAACAAGCGCTCGCTGGCTATGCTGATAAATTAATTTATTTGGACGATGGAGATATCGTTCATCTCAAGGGAAATGATTATCAAATCAAGTCAAATGGTGCGCCGACGAAGAGGAAAATCGAAGACATGGACTTGGAAGCCTTGGAGTCGTCGAAAGGAGATTTTAAGCATTTTATGTTGAAAGAAATTTTTGAACAGCCAAATATTATTAGAAGAATTTTTAAGTGAAGAGTAGATTTTAATCATAACTTTTTGAATGCTGAGGCCTTTCATGGTATGGAGAATGAAAAATTTAAGAAGATGGTTTTCGTTGGTTGCTGAACGAGCTACAATGCTTGATCACTAGGAACCTATCGGATGCAAAATCTTGCCGATATCGAAGCAAGCTGTGAAATTGGTAGCGAATATGAATATAAAAATATCAAAGTAAACGACGATACACTGTATGTCTTTATTTCTCAATCAGGAGAAACTGCTGATAGCATAGAAGTGTTGAAAATGATTAAACAGAAATGATGACATACATTTGGGATAGTTAATGTTGTCTGATCTACTATCTCCCGTCTAACGGATTATGGACTTTTTACTAGGTGTGGAGCAGAAATCTGAGTGGCATCGACGAAAGCCTTTGTTGGACAAATCACTTCCATTCTTCTCTTGGCCTTATATTTTGGACAGAAAAGATGATTGACGAAAGCGAAATATGATAAGGTAATGAGAGAATTAAGTAAGGTACCTGTGATGATAGAAGATATTTTGGCTGATACGGCGAACATTAGAACGATTGCTGAGCAAGTAGCTCAGTATAAAAATTTCTTTTTCCTTGGCAGACATTATCAGCTTCCCATTGCTACGGAAAGTAGTTTGAAGCTCAAAGAAATTACCTACTTACATTCAGAGGGTTATCCAAGTGGCGAATTAAAACATGGGCCACTGGCTTTAATTGAAGCATCGATTCCAAGTATCTTATTTGTTCCCCATGATTTGATGTTTGAGAAAAATGTTTCATCGATCCAAGAAATTAAAGCGAGAGATGGAAAGGTTATCACCATTTCAGATAAAGATATTGATAATGCT
>JAPLUV010000034.1 GCA_026397395.1 candidate division SR1 bacterium
TTTAAAATATCTTTTGTCACTTTTCATAGAAATATGATATTTTTTATGTCTCTATATCTTTTTTCTCTAATATTTCAACAAACAACTATTCTCGTCGTAGGGTTTCTTATTGCTAAGTCTATTAGATCTAGGAACCCCTTTGGTTTAGAATTTCTTCAAATAAAGATGAAGTCATATTTCTTCTCCGTCCCTTTTATATTAAAAAAAGATAGGCTAGATGCAAATTGAGGTAATATGATACACTCTGTTTTTATTTTAAAGTTATCTATAATAAAATTTTTGATGTCTTCTCTTGGGCATACTACAAATTTAAATCTTTTTATCGACATTCTTTCATAAAAAAAGCATATATTCTCAATAAATAGAATAATAATCTGTCGGAAAATATTTTTATAAATTTTTTTTATCTTTCTAAATTGGAGTGAGAACAGACAATGTACAATAAGCATGCTTTTATCTGGTGGTCATGAAAATGCATTTGTAAATGTTGAGTTAAATAGAAATATATCTCAGATCATCTTTTTCTTAGAAAAGAGATAATGAAGTGGATATACTAAGAACTCCCTTAAATAAGGGAATAGAAACAATCTATTATTGAAAACCGTTTTTCTAAGACTAATTATTTCTGTATTATATTTTTTTCTAAATACAGAATATATAGCACTAGTCCATTCACTGCCTCATCCATGTAGTTTTGTGTTATACTGTTCGTCATAAATTATAATTTTCATCCCTTAATCTTTGTTATCTTACTAAAATCAATCTTTCATAAAAGCCCTTTTTAGATACCATTCTGTTAATAGGAAGAACACCAAATAAGACATTATTGTCGTTAGTATAGCTCAGTAATATCAGATAATTGGGATTAAGATTAGATTTCCAAATAGATTTATAGATGCGCTTATAAGAAAAATAATAGTTGTTTTCTGCAATATATTAATAAAAGCATTAGTATAACAAGGGACTGACGGTAAGCTCAGAAGTTTATTATATTAAAATAATAGATTAAAAAAATTATTATTTCTATGCCTATGACTATAAGCGTGTTGTATATAGCAATTTTTTTTAATCATCTTTTATAATTTTTTTTAATATCTTTGATATAATTATCTTTTGCTGTTTTTGGCAATAAAATACTAAAAACTACGGATGAAACTATGGCATATATCATAGTAATCTTATATGCAAATGCGTATAATCCTAAATCATAATTGGTGCCGTGGTATCATAAGATGATCTGATCTATACTTATATATATTGATACGAAAAAATTCCCCAATCATAAGTAAAAGCCACTCTTTATACTAGAAATTAAAATTGAAAGTTTGATTGTTGCTATATTACTTATCGCTTTTTTACCCAATACAAATCATATTGATATAAACAAGCTTATCATTCAAGTTATTAAATATGCATAGAATATTCATTCTAGTCCATATCATATTCGTAATGATCATCAAATTACAATAATTATTACTATTCCATTTATTATTTTTAATAATGCTTCATACTGCATATGTTCGCTTGGACGAAAAAAAGCCCTAATGAATTCTCATATATTGTTAATGATGGAATATCCACAATAAATTAATATTAATGTAATATAAAAATCTGGTTTCCCGATAAATTGAGATATTCATCGAACAATTCAAAATGTAATGATGCCTAAAATTATTTTCAGAAAGGTACCATTAATAAAATACTCAGATAATCTACCCTGATCTCTACTTACCTCTCTTACCATTAGAGTAGTTAGCCCAAAATCTGTTAATATAATAAACATGGAAACAAAACTTATTACAAAACTCATTATACCAAATTGCTCTGGTCATAACTGTTTAGCAATCTTCCTTTGCTTACTCATTCTGCAAGTAGAAGCCAAAATGTATTTTTTACTATTGTCTGCTTAGTGGAAGTATTATTCAAAAGATATGATTTGACCTTATGGAGTAGAGCCATTAAACTGTTGTTGAATAACTAAATAGTTATTGCAATAGACTACATTTTCAGCACCAGAAAACAAGTAATTCCTTATTTAAAATTCCGTTTAATTCCCCTTGTATTTCAACCATAAATACATATTTTTGTTCTAGTATGTCAATGGCTATTTTTTTATACTATATATAGTATAGTATTTGTGCCATGTTTTAGATTCTCACTATCTCATCATGAAACTATTACCCAAATCATTTACTCGCCCGATTATCATTGCTTCTTGTATACTCATAGGATGACTTCTCATTACTGGATGTGGAAATAGTCCCAAAGTAACTACCTCAGCAACTACCTTCAAAGAGGCACAGATTTTGTATGATCTAGGAAAAAATCAAGAAGCCCTAGCCTTCTTTAATCAAAAACTTTCTAATAATAGTACTGATTTTGCTTCCTTTATCACAAGAGGGAAAATTCTAGCTAAACTTGGCCGCTACGATGATGCCATCAATGATTTCTATAAAGCATCTAAACTGGATAATAATAAATCTACCTATATGCTCTATAAATGATTAGTAACTATGCAGTCAGCTGTTGATGTAAACGCTCTCGATGCACTTGATTTGAGTGGAACAGAAAATATGGATATGTTTACCTTCTATAAGTGTGCACTCTTCTACCAGCTAAATAAGACGAATGATGCAGGTGTCTGTCTAGATAAACTTATGGCCATAGATAATAATAATCCTCAGGGCAATTTTCTTAAATGAATGACTCTTGTGAAGACATGAAAATACAAGGATAGCATTAAATATTTTGATAAGGCAGAGGCTGGTGGGTTAGAAACTCAAGCATTACGATCAAACAAAGGAATCGCTCTTTCTAAAATGGAACTTTCTGGTGCCGTTATTTATTTAGATAAGGCATTAGCGCTAAATAGTAATGATACAGGCGCTTTGTATGCTAAAGCATTTGCACTTTTTAGTGCAGAATCTTATAGAGATGGGATGAGCTGTATTGATAGAGCAATATCAATGAATGTAAAAAACAAAGACTATCGTATATTAAAATGAGACTTCCTTATGAGGCTAGGGAACTATGTTCAGGCGATTGCAGCGTATACTCAAGCCCTTTCTCTAGATGATAAAGATAGCAATATACTTGCTAAAAAAGCTGTTGCTGAGTATAAGGCTGGAGATGTTAAATCAATGGAGGCTACAATTTTACAAGCTAAAGACGTTGTAACAATCAATAAGTATTTAAATTTTTCTATAGCACTTATTAGAATGTCTAAATATAATGATGCCATGGTTTATATTGACCAAACATTAGCTGCAAATCCTAATAATACTTCTATTAAATTTGCAAAAGCTTTTGACTCTTATCTTCTTGGAAATTTATCTGACGCTGATAGTCGATATACTAGTCTTCGAGCTAATAAAATGGTCCCTTATGAAGCAAAAATTGTTATGGCTAATTACCTAGTAGGTAATGATGACTTTGCATGAGCATCTAAACTTATAGAAGAAGTACTCAAAGTTGATCCTACTAATGAAATGGCCCATGCTACCAAAGTTAAATTATATATAGAGATGACTAAGGCAGGAAAATCTGTATCTGATAGTAGCTTTGATTATACTACTCCAGATGTAGTAAATAATGCACTCAGTAAACTTGGCAAATATTGGTTCTTGAAGTCTTACAGATAATCCCTATTCTCCTCCTATGTCTTTACCCCCACCTAACCTCCCCCTAAAATATGGGGAGGAATACAGTGGAACAATAAATCTGGTTGGAGGATAACAAACCCCCTAATCCCCCTTGTCAGGGGGACTTGAAGGAAGACCATTCCCCTCCTTGACAAGGGAGGGGCTAGGGGTGGGTTTGAACGCGTCCCGAGAAAAATTACTATATCAATGAAAGAAATAATTCCATTCCATTGGACAAAAAGCTAAAAACGTAAAATCTGTCCAGTGTATTGGACACTTACAAAAAAATATTCTTTTTTTATTCTGTATTCATTCTTGAATTATTATATGTAATCTCTATTCTCCTCTCATGTTCAAAAAACGATTTCCACTCCTCTATCGACTCTGTATCTTACAACTTATCATCCGATGATTTGCTCTCGGCAGAAGTAGTATGATTTTTCTCTGATTGCTCAATGTGATCGTTCTCTACTTTTTTCTCCCTCAGGTCAAAAGCTGGATAGATAGACAGGTCAGATATGTTCTCATAGATGGACTGCATATGCGTGATACTCAGCTGAACGAGGTTCGCGATGGGATCAAAAATGTTGTTCAGAAATATGTGATGATCTTTTCGTTGATCTATATCTTGGTTGCTGTGTTTGATTTTTTCTTTGCAAATATTTTGTTCCTGAGTATCTGGTGATGAATCTTCTTCTTCCTTATCTCACTGCTTATCTGCTGGCAAGATGTCGTGAAGTGAATCTTTCGACTTGGCGAGAGGAAACTTGGATTATCTGATCTCATTTGGATGATCAGTGCTGTGCTGCTCTTTAGTCTACTCGTCTTTCTTCGCTGATTACCTTTTTACCAAAATTATTTTTATAGTATCTGAATTTCTTTCGTCGTACGAATTGCATTGACGATGATGTTACAAACTATGAATCTCAAAAAAATTATTTACCAAGATATTTTTTTACTTTGAGTAATATTGTCAACCGTTTTTTTTGTGGTATACCTCCGACATAGTTTCCCTGAGATCAAAGATTCCATGACCATACAAGAGACAGTATACCAGACCTGAACTGATTATATAGATTGTCCGATTAATCTCTCTGGCACTATGTAATATTTTTTTACGAAAATTATTGAGAATATGCGCACAAGCATATTCTTTTTTGCTTGATTTTTGTTGAAGTAAGTCTATACAATTTCACTGTATCGTTAGATTTCTACAAACAGACATGTTGTTGTGAAATCAAGCATGAAAACTAATAAGATAACGATAGTATTTTAATCTTGTATTTGTGTATGCAGCTTAATTTATTCAAAAGATATCGCCATATCATCGTTTGAATACTTTTCACCATTACTATCTTGTATATGGGTGGATTTTTTACTGTATTTGCATGATTTCTGAGAACAGGAGAATTAGGAGACTTAGTCCCTGCTTCCAACCCTGATCAAATATCCTATGGATATGGACTCTGAGATAATGGACGATGACGAGGTACAGGTAAATGATATATTAGTGGTGATGTAATGAATAATAGTAATGCAAGATATGCACTTGGTGTCCAAGATCATGTTGCTGTAACTACGTCTGGAAATGCTACAGCACAAACAGGAAACTTTAGTGCAGGTGCTGTAGATGTAGAGATCCCTGTTGACACTATTGTTACCGTTGGTGGAAATGCTTGGGATGGAATAATGGATATCCCTGCGTATACAACTAGCTATGGACTAAGCAACCCTAATGATATTGTCCAATGAGTTGTTAATCTCAATTTCAATGTTGTGGGTGGAGCTATCTTTAGTAAACCCGTCAAAATAATTATTCCTGTCATTGGAACTACTCCTACCTATGTAAGAATCCAACATGATGGAGTATCTTGATTAACTACATTATGATTAACTCGTTCTGCTACTTCGAATTGTGCATGATGACTATCTGATGATCCTTATAATGGATGAACTATTACGGTAAGTAATAATACCGTTACTATATATACCTGTAGAGCTTCTACTTTTGTAGCCTATACCACACCTTCCAATTCTAACAACTGATGAGGCGGTGGTTGAGGTGGATGATGAGCTGCAGCAACTCCTCAAGAAAAAGATATTTGTCCAAACGGAGACCTTTCCCCAAGTAAATATGATGGCACGTGTTTACCAGAAAGAGATTATTGTCCAAGTGGTGACCTTTCTCCAAGTCTGTATGACGGCAGCTGTAAAGCAACAAAAAAAGATATTTGTCCTAAGTGAGATCTCTCAGCAAGTTTCTATGATGGTACCTGTGACAAACCAAAAGTTAAAACGATAATTTCATCTGGTGTGATCGAAAATAATCTGTTGTCAGGTGATGCTTCCTCTGGAGCAATAGTACCTTCTACTTCCTCTGGAGCAATAGTACCTTCTACAACGAATGATCCTAACTTCACTCAAGAATATAATGATGCATACAATTTTGCACTCTCCAAATGACTTACTACTATGTCAACGATAGCCAAAGCAAATATGAAATGAGATCTTACCAGAGCCGCTATGGCCAAGATGATAGTAAACTATGCAATAAATGTACTTGGTAGAACATTAGATACTACAGCTAAGTGTAACTTCACAGATATGAGTAAACAAACTCAAGAAATGAAAGATTATGCAACCAAAGCTTGTCAATTATGACTCATGGGTAAGGATGTGACTACATTCAAACCAAATAATTTAGTAACAAGAGCACAATTATGAACTGTCCTTTCTAGAATGTTATACAATACTCCTGATAGTGGAAAGCCATATTATACAGTACATCTAAGCGTTCTCCAAACTAATGGTGTTATAAAAGATACTACGCCTACACGTATAGAACGAAGAGCGTATCTCATGCTCATGCTAATGAGAGCAGCCTCTAAATAGATCGTAGGACTTAGGTCGTAGGACTTAGGAGTTCTATAACCTACTACCAACCACCTACAACCTTTACTATCTAAATTAGCCCTATTTGTGACTAACAAAAAATCTCATAGAATAATTGCACATATTTTTCTTGTCTCCGTACTTAGTACTTTTCTATTTTTCAGCGCTCATGCTATTTTGGCTGCTGATGCACTTGCCGCTGTAGCTGCTGAAGTTACAGCAGTACCTTTTGCCGAGATTAATACATCTATTAGCATCGTTTCTCCTGAAGTTAAAAGTGAGATAACTAGTGAAGTAAAACTTGTCGTTAATGTTGCTGATTATAAACCAGAGAATGGAGACCAGCTCCAAGTGACACGACGAGTCGGAGATCCCAAAGATCCCAAAAGCCGAAAGAATATAGCAAACGGAACCTGTGATGCATTCAGTGAAGAATGTTTTGTAGGTGTGCGAAATACATACCCCACTAATAATCTGCTAGAAAAATATCCCTATCTCCTCAAAGAGCCAAATCCTTTTGTCAAAGATGGGGTCTATAATATTCGAGTAACTATTGATAATAGACATAGTTCAGAACCCTTTCCTATTATCGTGAACAATAGCTCCTCTGCTACGTCTGTTCCTGCTGTCGTTCCCTTTGCCAAAGTTGATAAAAATATTGTCATCCTTGCTCCTGAGATCAAAAGACAAATTTCGAATGAAACAAAACTCGTAGTACATATTACTGACTATAAGGTAGAAACCAAAGACCCTGTAGAAGTAACACGACGAATCGGAGATCCCAAAGACCCCAGAAACCAGAAAGCTATAGCCGATGGAACCTGTGAACCATTCAGTAGAGAATGTTTTATGTGAGTACGAAATCCTTATCTTGATCCCCAATTAGCAGAAAAATATCCTTATCTCCTCAAAGAACCAAATCCTTTCGTCAAAGATGGAGTCTATAGTGTTCGAGTAACGGTAAATAATACTAATAGCTCCGAGCCCTTTCCTATTATCATAGATACTACTCCTCCTGTGATTACGGTCAACCCTTATATCACAAACACAACAAACCAGAGTATTACCGTGACTGCATTTACCAACGAAGGAAGTATCAATACCATGTCTCATTTGTTTACGGCGAATGATAGTTTCAATTTCGTAGCACGAGACGGCGCAGGCAATAGTACAACCAGAACAGTGACGATTACTAACATTGATAAAACTGCTCCCACGATTACTATCCTTCCGTATACTACCTGAGCTACTAATCAAGATATTACGGTTACAGCTATGACAAACGAGGGAACATTAAATACCAAGACACATCTTTTTACGGGTAATGGCAGTTTTAATTTCATTGCTACAGATGCGGCTGGAAATGCTACAACAAAAACAGTAAGCATTACCAATATTGATAAAACGCCTCCCATTATTTCCATCACACCCTACACTAGCTGAGCCACCAATCAAAATATTCTTGTCTCTGCATCCAGTAATGAAGGGACATTACAAACTACTAGTCATCTCTTTACTGACAATGGAAGCTTTGATTTTATCGCAACAGATGCTGCTGGCAACGTAACGAGAAGAACCGTGACGATTAGTAATATCGATAGAATCGCACCAGTTATTACTATTATTCCTTATAATACGAAACCAACTAATCAAAATATTATTGTCAACGCAACAACGAATGAAGGAACATTACAAACAGCTAGTCATACGTTTATAGAGAATGATAAATTTACTTTCTTTGCTACAGATGCTGCTGGCAATACCAGCAACAAAACGGTAAGCATTAGTAATATCGATAGAATTGCGCCAATTATTACTATCGATCCTTATGATACCAATCCAACCAACCAAGATGTTACCATTAGCGCTTCTACAAATGAATGAACATTACAAACGGATCATCATATTTTTAGCGACAACGGAGATTTTGATTTCATTGCAACTGATGCTGCTGGAAATGTGACGAGCAAAAAAGTAACGATTAATCATATAGATAAAATTGCCCCAATTATTTCACTTGCTCCCTACGATACGAAACCAACTCATCAAGATGTTCTCGTTAATGCAACAACGAATGAATGAACCTTAAATCAGACAAGCTACCTCTTTACTCAGAATGATAGATTTGATTTTGAGGCAACAGATGCAGCTGGAAATATTGGCTATCTCAAAGTAATAATTACTAATATAGATAAGACAGCTCCTATCATTACGATAGAGCCTTATGATACCAGTCCTACTCGTGATACTATTACCGTAAACGTTTCTACAAATAAATGAACACTGAATACGGACACACATACCTTTACGGACAACGGAAGTTTTGATTTCATCGCGACGGATGCTGCAGGTAATAGTACAACAGAAACCGTCACTATCGATAATATAGATAGAGAACCACCAATAATTACCGTAGCTCCTTATGATACAGGGATAATAAACAAAGATATCACCGTGAGTGTCTCTACGAACGAAGGCAGACTAAATGCTACGACTCATACCTTTACAGTGAATGGCGATTTTGATTTTATCGCAACAGATGATGCGGGCAATACTACGACCAAAACCATTACCATTACTAATATAGATAAAATACCACCCATTATCACTATTGATCCTTATGCTAGTAACGTAACTAATCAGAATGTTACTATTACAGCATCTACGAATGAATGAACATTACAAACGTCTAGTCATACCTTTAGCGAAAATGGAGACTTTGAGTTTATTGCTACCGATGATGCTGGAAATATAACGAGTAAAAAAGTTACTATAGATCATATAGATAAAATTGCTCCAATTATTTCATTTACTCCTTACAATCAAAATCCAACTAATCAAGATATTACCGTTGTAGCATCTACGAACGAAGGGCAGTTGAATACAACACATATGACCTTTACAGAAAATGGAAATTTTGATTTCATCGCTACCGATGAAGCAGGTAATGTAACAACCCAAAAAGTAACGATAGATAATATAGATAAAGTACCTCCAACCATTACTATCCAACCTTATGATACAGGACTTACGAATCAAGATGTTGTCGTTACGGCTTCTAGTAATGAATGAACATTCAATACAATAAACCACATATTTACTGGCAATGGAAGTTTTACCTTCATTGCAACTGATGCTGCTGGTAATACTGCTAGCAAAACTATTACGATTAATAATATAGATAAAATCCCTCCAATTATTAGTATCGATCCATACAACACAGGACTTACCAATCAAGATATTCTTGTAAAGGCAGATACTAATGAAGGAAATTTACATTATAGCAGTCACCTCTTCACCGGTAATGGAGACTTTGATTTCGTTGCTAGCGATGAAGCAGGTAATGTAACAACACAAAAAGTAACGATAAACAATATAGATAAAGAAGCTCCTGTCATTATTGTAGATCCTTACATTAGCACTGCAACCAATCAAAACATTCTCGTAAACGTCTCAAGTAATGAGTGAATACTCAATGCAACACAACATCTCTTTACTGAGAACGGAAGCTTTGATTTCATTGCAACTGATTGAGCTGGAAATACAAGTACAACAACAGTAAACATTACGAATATAGATAGAATTGCCCCTATCATTACCCTCAATGGAGATGCTTCAATCACCTTAACTGCGGGTGAAAGCTATAGTGAATTATGAGCTAACCGATCAGACGCATGAGATGGCTCATGAACCGTAGATGAAGTCCTTTGATTTCTTGATACACAAACCGCTGGCAGATACACATTAATCTATACCAAGACTGATACCGCTGGAAATATAGGTATGGCGAATAGGATGATTACCGTCAATCCTGCAGCAAAAATTATCAAACCTACCCCAACAGAAACTCCTACTCAGACCACATGAACTGAAGGTACTTGATGAACTACTCCAGCCACAACTTCTCCAGCAAATAATTGATGAGGATGAGGTGGATGATGAAGTAACATAAACTGATCATGAACTTCAACTTCATCATGAAATACCACAGGGAAAGTAGTCAGTATTATTTCTTCTGGACAGATAGAAAATAATTTGTTGAGTGGTACTGCCAATACTGGTCCAATATTTAGTCAAGAATATATTGATGCCTATACGTTTGCTTTTGCCAATGGCATCACAACCAAAGCTCCTATCGAACAGGCTAATATGACCTGAGGTTTAGCGAGATCTCATATGGCCAAGATGATAGCTAATTATGCCATTAATGTCCTTCACAAAACACCAAATACCTCTATCATTTGTTCATTTGCTGATCTCAGTGGACAAACTGCTGAAATGCAGAGTTATATAGTCCAATCCTGCCAACTCTGATTGATGGGCCAACATATCCAAAATTTCTATCCTACTGGCAAGGTAACGAGAGCAGAGTTATGAACTGTTCTTTCTAGAATGTTGTATAATACCCTTGAAAGCAATGATGGAAATCCTTATTATCTTGTTCACCTCAATGTACTCAAAGCGAATGGTGTGATTACCAATACGGATCCAAATTTGTTTGAGCTAAGAGCTTACCTAATGATAATGCTTATGAGAGCAGCTACATAGATCGTAGAACTTAGGTCGTAGGACTTGGGAGTTCTATAAACCTACTACCCATCACCCACAACCTACTTGCTATCTATCACATACTCCATGGATTGAGCCTGTCTATCGTAGACAGAGGGATTTTGGGACGATAAAATATTCTTCGTCAATTTCCAATTCTCCATATATTTTTCCTAGAAGTATACTGAACCGCCATGAAAATCTGAAGAATGAGGATTTTATGGATGATTCAGTTATACGGACCCCTTGAGAAACTTTAATTTTGAGTGAAACGATAAAATTGAAGATTTCGAAAGCGGTATGGTATAACTCCTTTACTTATCTAAATCAGTTTTTTTCGTGACGAATAAAAAAAATCACAAAATATGATATCTGGTTGGTAGCAATAATGGTCATCTCAAATGAGAAGTCACCTTGGTCGCAGAGATCTCTCAGTATACTCCTTCAAGTGTCGCCCCTTTGACATTGGTGTGGCGAGTCGGAGATCCACGATCAGATCCTTCAAGTCGAAAAAATATAGCAAACGGAACCTGTGAACCATTCAGTACAAGTTGTTTTGTTTCTGTGTGGAATAGCTATCCTGCTCCTGACCTTGTAGCAAAATATCCCTATCTTCTCCAAGAACCCAATCCCTTCGTTCAAGATGGAGCCTATTATATGCGATTTACGATTAATAATACGATAAGCTCAGAGCCCATACCTGTTATTGTAGATAATACACCTCCTGTCCTCACACTTTCTTCCTATCTTACTAGCCCGACGAATAAACCCATTGTTGTTACTGCCACAACAAATGAATGATCCGTTAACGCAGCTTCTCATGTCTTTGCTAGTAATGGTACCTTTACCTTTGCAGCCATAGATGCTGCTGGTAATACTATCAACAAAATAGTTACTATCGATAATATCGATACCATCGCTCCCCTAGTTACCCTCAATGGGCCTTCGGTCATTACGCTTAATGCATGATGAATTTATACAGAACTTTGAGCCGTTTGGACTGATACAACTGAATGAACTTGACTCGTCGATCATATTCTTGGCACGGTAAATGTGGCAGTTCCTGGTATCTATACGCTTGTTTATACCAAACAAGATGCTGCAGGCAATATGGGGATGGCAACAAGAACGGTTATCATTAATGCGCAACCTATCATTCCTATCCTTGCTTTAGATGTCTGTATTACAGGAGATTATTCTGCGAGCAAAACTGATGGTAGTTGTGGTGTCCCAACAATAGTACAGCATGAATCATCTGGAGAAACTGCTACTAATCTCATCTATCAAAATGAATATGATCACGCTTATAGCTTTGCTTTGGAGTATGGCATTACCACTAAATCTACTATCCAAGAAGCAGATATGGATGGAAAACTTACGAGATCCCAAATGGCCAAAATGATAGCTAATTATGCCATTAATGTCTTACATCATATTCCCAATACGGCACTTGTCTGTTCCTTTGATGATCTTAGTGGACAGACTGCTGAAATGCAGAGTTATATAGTCCAAGCTTGTCAGCTCTGATTGATGGGGCAACATATCCAAAGTTTTTATCCTAATGGAAAGGTTACAAGAGCTGAGTTAGGCACGGTCTTATCTAGAATGTTGTATCATACTCCAGATAGTACAACAACAAACCCCTATTATCTTATTCATCTCAATCTGCTCAAAGCTAAGTGAATCGTTAGTGTTATTGATCCAAATCTTTTTGAGTTAAGATCTTATCTGATGCTTATGCTGATGAGGGCAGCGACTACATAAAACTCAGCTGCCCGCTCAAAGTCATCCCGGTGTTATTCCCCGCAAATATCAAGATAAGTAAAACAAATAGCCACTAAGATTCCGGCCGCAAGACTTGGCGCCGGAATGACGAAAAAGTGGCGGGGTGCGACCGGGATCTTAATTGACTTTATGAGAATGTTGAGAGGCGCTGATTTATAAAAAAAAATAAACCACTCATCATGAGTGGCTTTTTTTGTATAGTACATAGAAAGAATTATTTTTTTATCTTGGAAAGAAGCGTATCAAAATAACTAAATTTTTGAGAAAGCTCTGTAGCATCAGCTGCTGATCCATGTGTCGAACTTGTTTGTATCATCTTGCCATTGCTTGCAATGCTTGGTGCAGAGGTGTGAGTATAATATGCTAAATATTTTTTATCCTTATTCATCTTGGTAATCCCTCGTCTAGAAAATGTCTCTGCATAATCTTCCTGTGCATTGGTTTGAGCATAGTTGGACACAAACTCACTTGCATCACAGGTCTTGCCCTTTTTATTTCGGCAAAGCGACTCAAATGTATCGGGAGCATTATCTTTGAAATAATATAGATAATGTCCTATTTCATGAATTGCTAATTTTTTGATTTGCGTAGATAATTGATCTATATACTGATAGGAATCACAGAGAGGGATATCTAATTTAATCTCTTCTAAGGTAGTCTTTTGTAAGACGTCATTATTATCATAGTATTGATTGATTTTGTGATATCATTGATTCTTGCCACATGAAGGAGTAAAGCTCAATTCCATTTTGTTTTTGATAAGTGATTTTTCATCATTTGTTAATGCATTCATATCACGTAATGCATTGATTGCACTATCGACTGCGCTCACGCTAATATTTTTTATAATACTAGCCATAGCATTCGCATTCGTAGTTCCGAGGTCTCCTATCGTAGAATGAATCTCCGTCGAACCAGCAGTCTTTCGTTGAGTAAATCCAGCCAAGACTATTTTGTCAGCATTTTTGCTAAGTTTCTGTCCAGCAACAATTGGTGTAGGACTTAATAATTGTTGTTTATTTAATTCTTTGAGAAATCATTTCTGACTGAGATCTAGCATATCATAGATGAGGTATTCTCCGTTACAATAGGATTTATCATCACTGGTATTGTTTTGGAGAGATTGTTGCTTCCAATTGTCATGTGCTTGTTTCCATGCATTTATTCTGGAGCTAGGATCTTTCTGTTTGCTGATATCATTTAATTTCTTAGTTTCTGCTGTTACTTTCGTTTGATCTATCTGACTACCACAATAATTTCCCAGCATATCTTTGATGATACCATAATACTGAGCATTGTATATCGTATCCGTATCTGGATCTACGATCGTTTCTAGATAGGTTACTGCATCTTGAATTGTTGCGAAGTTTTTGCTACATGATTGCTGAGCAATGATAGGTGTATTGTCTATACAAATATTATCCATCTTTGCGAAGATATCGGTAAGTGATGGATTAGAAATTCCTATAATAGTTAATGCTCCGATAATTAATTTGAAAAACAATAACTTTAGTGCAAGGACGTTGAATACTACCATATGTGAGACAGCATACATAGTTCATCCAAACAAATATTTTTTATGATGTCTTTTGATATGAGCGTTTAATCTTTTTGCATGTTTGAGAATATGTGCATGTAAATTCTTTGCATGTTTTATGATGTGGCGTTTGAGCCTCATGTGGAGTCTATTATCTACGATTGGAGCATCTTCTTGCATGGATTATACAATATAAATAAAACCAGCTATCTTTATTATAACTGGAATTATTTATTTGTCAAATTTCCCCACAAGAAAATGTGTACATATATTCTAGTAATTATTTCAATTTCGGGGAAATTTGATACACACTTCAAACGAAATTACTGAAACATATTTTCGAAGAAGTGTGTATCAAATATTTGGAATTATTTGTCCTCTCCTGTTTTTTACCTTCTCCTCCTCTGTTTTTTACTCCTTTGCCAATTATTTGTCCTCCTTTTTAAAGGAGGGGGTATCCGCTCTTTGCGGGTGGAGGATTTTAGTGAATAAGCTAACGGAAATCCCTACCCACGGAGGACTCCGTCGAACTCCCCCGTAGTTTATCCCGCACAGCGGGGCAAAGGGGGACAACAATTACTTCGTCATGGACCAATCCTTCGTGAATTGTGTAGTAAACTGAGAAATCAAGGTTGGATCCGTGAGTAAAATTCAGATTTCTCTATTTTTGTCCAGAGAGTTAGCAGAAAGGTTCATGCTACCGAGCAAGAGCAAGTTGTGATCAATCAGAATCATCTTGGCATGCAAATATTGTTGCTTATACTTTTTGGTGTAATCGGGCAATAATCACTGAACCATATCGTTGGTAGTGATATCAGCGACCAGTAATTTCATCTCCTTGAGTTTTTTCTGTTGCTTACTTAGAATATCTATAATAGATGCATCATTGATATATTGGGTATCGATAATTATCGATTCTTTGGCTGTGTTCAACATATTTTCTATCACGCCTCTACAATTGATATTGCAGACAACGAGATTGGGATGAAGGTCTGCTAAAGTGATTGTGCCTCCTGATCGGTCTTTGGCAAAGACGGTTTTTAAACTCTGGAGCACTCATGGATTGCTACTCAGGAACATGTATTCACGATTCTCAAATAATGATGAATGTGTCAGATTGGCTGTTTTAATTAGAAAACTATTGTCCATGATATCGACCTTGCTATGGACATATTCCGTCCTCATTCGCTGATCATAGGTGATGGCAAAGGTTTTGTATCCGGAAAACATCGCCAAAATCGGCCCATACATATCTCTGGTTTGCTGGTACATATGATTTTCTAGGATGAGTTGGACCTGAACTCCTCTACTCAACAAATCTTTCATCTGAGTCTTGATGAGGGGTTCCGTGAATTCGTAGTTTTCTATTTGGAGTCTCGTTGTGGGTTGCTTTCGCGCATTGCTAAATTGTGTGAACGCTCCGGGGAAAATCAGTAGTTCTCCTGTAATATCTTGAAGTCCACTCATATGTGCTGCAGCTTGTTCATTCGTAATAGCTGCCTGTGGCAAAGCTAGATTTCATCGTCTAATTTTGATGCGTCAGCTAGCAAATCAGAGCACAATGACGATTCCTATCACTGATCGGATGATTTTTTTGAGAGATGATTTCATTAGCTTTTTTTGACAAAACTAAAAAAATTGTTATAATTATAAATAGTTGTTTTACTATTTCAATGATTATTTATGTGAATATCTGAAAATGGAGTCAGATGAAATGAAGATCTAGAGAACTGGAATAAGATCAAAGATTTCTGGAAAAAAAAGTCTGTGCAGGCAGCATTGATTCTCGCGTTAACTGGTGCTTGAACATTTACTGGATATCAGATATTTAGAGATAAAGATTCTGCTAAAATAGAACAAGTAAAAGATCTTAAGTGATATCCTTTTGAACATCATCATCTCACTTTCTGGGATGATAATCCAGATTTTTTTGCTAAAAATTTAGCTATCAAAAAAGAGACGCTTGCTCCTGGTGTAGTAATAAAGCGTGACGCAGGACTAACGTTTTATATTATCCAAGAAGAAGATATTAAAGAAGTAACTCATACCATCCTAGTTTCCAAGAAGACTAAAGTGAAACAATGACATAAGCTTGTATATACGTATTCTCAGGTCCCCCAAACCACTATCACTCATGTGGCAGATTTTGAAAAGATACGCAGGAAACTTAGTTCAATTTCAGAATTCTCTTATTTGAAAGATGATGAATATGATCGTTCAAGTCCAAATAATAAGACTAAATCATTTAATATCCCTAAAGAAAGTGCAAAAGCCGGTATGTTTATCCCTGTGCCACTCGATCATAAAGTCAGAGAAATCTCTCCTGAGGATTTTAGTAATTATTGTCATGAAGCAATCAAAGATTTAATCTCATCTCATAGCACATATGCCCCAATTATTAATAAACTTATGACTCATGTTTCTGAAAAAGACATCATTACTGCTATGCTGGCATTTGCAAGAAGTGAAACAGCGTCGGAATATACCAACTTTGTCCAACCACTGGGTGAGGTCGAACTACATCGTCGAGAGCCTGCATTCAAAGCATTTTCTTTCACCTATTTCCACATCTTGATGGAAAAAAATTCTGATGGGAAAACAGCTGGGCCTGGTTTGGCAGCTAGACTAAAATTATGACTTACCGAATGACAGTGTTATCATCCAGAAAATGCAGCTAAACTTTTTCTTGCCTATTGGATAGAAAAGACTCATGGACATCTCGAAAGCGTTTTCCCTTTAACGTCTAGTAATATTAAACAGGTCTGAACTAAATATAATGGATCTTCTAGCTATGTGGATAAGCTATTGCCTAATTATCTCTATAGTAAAAAATTATTAGCTGGAGAAATTACGCACTATGACAATACTATGCTCAAACAAACTGGCTTTGTGTATACATGATTAAATTCACATTATGAACACATGTATAAGGTCAAAACACCAAAATGAATTCATAGTATTGATAAACTCAAAAGCTTTATCGTGGAAGAATTTAATAATCATAAGGCAGCTGATTGCCCTACTATAGATGAAAATGATGTTCTTAATCGTGAGAAAAAAGCACTTAGCTGACAAATTATACCCGATACCGTATTTATTAAAGTTCCCAAAAAATAATCTAATTTTTCATTTCTACAATAACTTCTCTCTTTATATCTATTTTTTCTCTTAATTTCAAAAGCGACACCATAGATGCCGCTTTTAAATAAACGAAAGAGTATTTCTCCTCGTTTTAATCTTCCTGTTCATTCACCGGTTCTCCATCGCCACAAAGCTGTTCGAAAATAACAACTAATGCATCTAGTTCTTCCCCAAATGCATCAAACTCCGGATTTTCTCTTGCTGATGCAATCATAGCAATTGCGTCTTCAGCGTCCGTTGTACTAACATCTTCGATACTAAAGTTAGTAGTATCTTCAGGTATGCCCTCAGGATAATCTTCCATCGCGATATTCGCTTCTGCGCTTAAGGTATCGAGCAATCCGTGCTCGGTTTCCAATAAGCATAAAATCATCATTTGTTTGGGAGTGAGTGTTACAGTTGCATTTTTTTCTTCTTTCAAACTTAGTTCTGCTAAAGCAATAACTAGCTCTTCAATTTGAGGACGTTCGTTCTCTAATGCTTCGTCTTCTGCTGCTATACCAGTTACCTGGATTAGTAGTGCCATTGCTTCATCATTCGGGATATGGAAATCAATCGTCTCGTTCCCTTCCACCGTAATGTTGCCGGCGGCAATTTCTGCTAACTGGTTATCCACGGCTTCGCCGAAGGAATATCCATTGTTAAACAATACAACTAAAGTGGCCACAGATGCGGCCGAAAATGTTTTCTTCATAAAAAAAGGTTTTGATTATTATTATTACTATTTATTTTTCACACAAAAAAAGTGCTTGCGACACCTATATTTATATGACACAAAAAGTCAAGTCCTTACTCTAGTTTTTAATTCCTACCACAAATTCTCCCTTGATGGGGAGTTTTTTTGTTTTGACCAAATCTAAGGCTTCCTCTACTGTTCACGTGAAGTGTTGTTCAAACATTTTGCTCACTTCTCTCGCGATAGCAATTTGTCCGTGAAAGTCATTCAGTTTTAATTCTTCCAAAAGCTTTTCTATCCTGTGGACAGATTCATACACAAAGACTGGTATTTCTGAAGCTAAAATTTCTTTGATTTTGGTCTGTCTGCCTTTTTTCGTAGGCAAAAATCATAAATAGGTAAACTCTGAGGTATCAAACCCAGCTGCCACAACTGCGGGAACGAGTGCATTTGCACCTGGCAAAACGGTATACGGAATCTGATATTGGTGACAGAGCTTGATCATCGTCTTGCCCGGGTCTGAGAGTCAGGGCGTGCCTGCTTCGGAGACGAGTCCGATATCACTCGCTTTGAGAATATCGACATAACGAGCTAGCTGAGCATCTGATGTGAAGCTCGTGAGTGAGAAGAATGTTTTTTCTTTGTAGGGAATCTCATACATGCCCATGAGTTTCATCGTTGTTCTCGTATCTTCACAGACGAAGAATTCTAATGATTGGAAAAGCTTGATCGCACGAAGCGTAATATCGTCTTTGTTTCAAATAGGCGTTGGAATGAAGTATAGCATCGGCTATAATAGTGTATAAAAATTTATGTCCCGAATAGTTAACGATAAGATCCCGGTTGCACCCCGCTACTTTTTTGTCATTCCGGCGTTAAGTTTTGCGGCCGGAATCTTAGTGGCTGTTTGTTTTACTTTTTTAATTCATCTGCGGGGAATAACACCGGGATGACAGGGTAAGTGGTTAAGTTATTTTTGTCGGGACACTATTCTGCTATCGTTATTATTCATTTCTTGATATGAATCAATCATTCTTCTTTCATTCATTGCAGAATAGGTTTTACTTGTTTGTGAGGGAATTCTTTCTGAACGATTGTTATTGGTAATTGGTTATTCGTTATTGGGGAGCGAACAAGTTGTTTAAGGATTCGTCATCTTACTTGGCGATCTGATCATTCAAATTTAGATTGTTTAGAAACTGGCTTAATCTTAGTCTTTCTCGCCGTCAATTCCAGTGCTCCATAATCCATCAATGCATTATGCCAATCACGAGATTTTCACTTGGGAATAATTTTAGTAGCGAAATCTTCTAATGCTTGCATCGATATTTTCTCATCTAGCTTAAATAAGAAAATCAATACTCTTCTGATGTTCGTATCAATAACTGGTACTTCTAGATTCCAAGTAAATGCCATAATCGCTGCCGAAGTATATGGGCCAATTCATGGTAACTTCCTTAGATTATTTCTTATTATTCCTCAACTCTCCACATGCCCACACTTCGTTTTTTGCTTGCTTCGTTGAGACGCATGCAATGCGTCTTTACAGGAATTTAGTGTGGGCTTCAACCCTCAACTCTCAACTATTTTTTTCGCACATTCTTGCAATCTTAATGCTCTTGAGTTAAATCATAATCATGATCGATGTTTCAATAAGTCACTTTTGGAAGCTTTGGCTAATGATGCATAATCAGTAAAATCTTTCATCCATTGATGAAAATAAGGGATCACTCTATCCACTTGCGTTTGCTGGAGCATCACTTCAGAGACGTGAATTGCATATGGATCCCTAGTTTTTCTTCGTGGCAAAATTCTGCCGTGCTGAGCATATCGAGTGAGAATATTTGATTGAATTTTTTTAATCTGCATACTAAAAACTATTAAGTAAATAGTAATGAGTTCGCCTAGGCAAACGTAATGAATAGTAATGTATCCGTTTTAACGGATGTAATGGATTGTCGACGATGCATTACAACACATTACAATACATTACGACACATCACTTTTTAAATATAATACATAAGTAAGAAAATCAATATTATCCACAAGATAACGATTCCATAAAACCAGATTAAAAATTTTCCCTTAATCGTCTTATGTCTAAAAAATGAAATTCAGAGAACAGCCCCAAACATACCTCCAAGTGCCGTCAAGATAAGAAGTGTTTTCTCTGGAACTCTTCGTAATTGTTTTTTTGCTTTGTACTTATCTACTCATCGTACGATGAAAGTCACAAGGTTAATAAGGAGAAAATAGCAGGAGAAAATTGTTCGGAACATTGGCTACGTGATTAACAAATAAAATGTTAGCTCTGATATAATTATTTTGTGTCCTACATCAATCACTATATTTCATATATGGCAAAAGCCCCTCACGGGGCTCGCTTTAGTTTAAAATAAGATACTGTAATCACAACCAATTGTAACACAATCGATCGTGCTGGATGAAGTACTGCATAGAACAGTTCCCAAAAATCCTTATACTTGTCCATCAAGATAGCAATGAGCGCAATAACAACTGCTAATGTTATTACTAACCATGGGCCAATCGGCTCCTTTCCTTTTCCTATAGCTATAGTCCATATCAATGGAATATAGGACAATGTATTAAATATTTGGATCAATACATGTAAATCCTTTACATCAAAAATTACTCCTGATAGAATTAATACTGCCAAAGTGATTAGTGCCACGGTAAGCGATATTACAATGATCCAATCTTTCTTTTTGGAGGCGTATTTTTTGGAATGGATAAGCATAAGTATAAGTACTAGATTTGCCACAAGTCCAACCAATTGAAAGATCGCTTTATAGTAATCTTTTACAATGAGTATATAGGTTAGTGTGCTTATGATAGCTAGTAGGAGCCAGAAAGATATTACTGGCAAGTTGGGTACTGTTTCTTTGTTCTTTTTGTTTTCATCCTTTTCTGCTTTTTTTTCTCTCATGCTATAGCCATACCATATAAATCCTATGATCGTGACTACGCCTGAAAGGATCGAAAAAAATTCCTTCATTGTGTTTCGGTTTTGTGAGTTTTCACTATATATTTTTACTTACAAATGTCAATCTTAATCTCTCGTTACCATTTTTATAAAAATCACGCCTTGCGGGACTCCCTTTGGTCGCATCTCTAATCCCTTGTAACCATCTTGATAAATACATCTCAAGGGACGTTAACGTTGCCGAGTGCCTTCATCTTCTTCTTTCCTTCTTTTTGCTTGGCAAGCAGCTTTCTCTTTCTTGTTACATCTCAGCCGTAACATTTAGATATAACATCTTTGCGCATAGCTGGTATAGTTTCGCGAGCTATGATTTTGGTGCCGATACCCGCCTGGATAGGAATGGTAAACAGATGTTTGGGGATCAGAGTTTTTAGTTTTTCTGTGACTTCTCTCGCTAGATAATATGATTTATCTTTGTGAACAATTCGGCTCAACGCCTCTACTTTTTCATTATTGATTCGAATATCCATTTTTACTAAGTCTGCATTTTGATATCTTTTGAACTCGTAATTCATTGTCGCATATCATTTGGTTGCTGATTTTAATCTATCGTAGAAATCGATAATAATTTCTCAGAACGGTAATTCATATTTTCGTACGACTCTATTTTCATCTAAGTAATCCATAGATTTCAATGTACCACGATACTCGTTGCATAGTGCCATAATATTACCGGCATATTCTTTTGGTCCAACCACTTCTACTTCTGCAATTGGTTCTAAGATGACATCAATAATTCATTGATCAAGCAAATCAGATCATGATTTTACAACAATCCATGGTTTGAGTACTGCGAGAATTTCTCATGATATTTCAGAAGGATCTACGGTATTATCGTGGATAATATCATCAATGTCTTCGCTAGAAATTTTCTTTGTATATTTTTCATAAAGCAAAACATCCTTATACAAACCTGTAGAAAAAAGAGTCTGAATATTGCTTCACGATTTGATTTCTTCGACACTGAGGTTCTTGGATTTCACGAGATAGACGACGGTTGGGATGGTAAAAATCGTTTCTATCCCATATTCTCTTCGCATTCTTTCCTTGATGATATCCATATGGAGCATTCACAAAAATCCGCAGCGAAAACCGAATCACAATGCCTTACTATCTTCTAATGAATATTCTACAGCGCTATCGTTGAGTGATAATTTTTCTAAACTATCTTTGAGCTTTTCATAATCATTTGTATCGACGGGATACATTCATGCATAGACATATGGTTTTACTTTTTTGAATCCTGGAATGATATAATCCTTCACATGTTTCATCACATCTGCACTTCCGTGTGCAATGATCGTATCTCCAATTTGTGCATCACGAACTGACTTCAGTCATGTTAAAATATAGCCAATCTGCCCATGAGACAATGTCTTATCTTTGGTATATTCAGGAGAAAAATGTCCTACTTCGGTAGAAATAATATCCGTATCAGAATAAATGAGATGCATCTGCTCCCCTGCCTTGAATGATCATTCTACGACTTTGACATAGGCAACTACGCCTTTGTAGGCGTCATACACACAGTCAAAAATCAGCGCTCTAGATATATGAGGTTGCATAAAGTTTTACGAAAAATAATAAATATGACTGATTTCTATGGATGTGCGAACTATTTTCAAGGGCTTGCCTTGGTATTGACTTTTATTCCCTTATATCTATAGTCTATGTAATCAATTAACAAAATAAATCAAATCAATTAACAAAAATTATGAAACCCCCAATCACATTAGAATCAATAAATCCTCAACCTGGAGATTGGTTTATTGTATATCTGCCGGAACCACGGTTCGAAACAATCGCAAGGATTAGAACAAGAGGGAAAGTCGCAGATTTATCCATCGGTATCTCGATGAAAACAAAAGAGCTGGTTAACCCCCAGAAAATCACTAAACAAAAGGCAGAATCATTGGTTTATGAACAGGTCCTATCTATTATTAAAGAGAATCCCCGTAATAATTTCAGTTTTCATAATGTTTTAGATGTTTATTTGTTGCTTATAAAAATCTTTTATAAAAAACATTTTGGCGAGACTAAAAGATATAGAGAACTTTTGCAAGGTCTTATCCTGAGAGGTAGTAATTAAATTTCATTTATAAAAAAATTCCCAATCTTATGTGGCTTGGGAGTTTTTAAAAAAAATTATTTCGGAGCTGGGATTCTGGAGATAATTGCATCTAATACTGCTTCTACTCACTCGCCTGTTTTTCAGGAAACGAGTAAAATATCTTCCTTAGGAATTCAGATCACATGCTCAATTTCTTTGGCTACTCTTTCTGGATGAGCCGCTGGGAGATCAATTTTATTTAACACAGGAATAATTTCTAATCACTGTTCTACTGCCATATAGAGAACTGAAAGTGTTTGCGCTTGGATTCACTGACTAGAATCAATCAGCAAAATTGCGCCTTCTACGGCAGCTAATGAACGAGAGACTTCATACTGGAAATCTACATGTCAGGGAGTATCAATTAAGTTTAATTCATATCCTTTCCATTGCATTCTCGCTGGAGTCAACTTAATAGTAATGCCTCTTTCCTGCTCTATGTCCATGCGATCGAGCATTTGATTATGATCAATCTTTCTCACGGTTCAGGTCATCTCGAGCATTCTATCAGCGAGCGTAGATTTGCCATGATCGATATGGGCTATGATACAAAAGTTGCGGATATTCATTGTATGGTTAAAAAGTTAACGAGTTAAAATGTTAAAAAGTTAGATACAAGTTTACTGGTTAGAAAGTTCTGTACCATAAGCATTATTACATATTTTTGATAATCCATTTAATGACTTCTGGCATAGTTTCTTTCGTTATTTTTCATTCGTATTTGGTAAGGATTTCTTTGACTCTCATGCTATCGTAGCCGAAGTTCTTGAGTGATTTTACAATGTCCTTGAAGAGCCTTTCGTCGACGTTCATCTTATCAAAGTCCTCGAGGTCAACTGTTCATTTGAGTTCCAGAAGAATTTTTTTGGCTGATTTGGGACCGATACCGGGGATAGATTGGAAGAATTTGACGTCAACCGTTTTGATGGCCTCTTGGAAACTAGCTTTGGGGAGCTGAACGATTTGAAATGCGGTTTTGGGTCCAATGCCACTCACTTTGAGCATATTTTCAAATAATCATTTCTGCTCCGCCGTATCAAACGCATAATAGACTATTGTTTTCTTATTATCATCTAGATAAGGAAAGATAAAAAACATCCCTTCTGGCTTGGTTCACAGATAGTTTGCCTGGATCCCGAAGGACTCGTTTTGGATGTATATCTTGCCTTGATGGTTGCTAATCTTTCATGAAAATAAGTGAAACATAGTATAATTGGATAAGAAATAAATGGCTTGTCTCCACCCCCATCGTTGTCATTCCGGCGTTAAGTTTTGCGGCCGGAATCTTAGTGGTCTATTGTTCTCAATAAGATCCCGGTTGCATGCTCGTAAACTCGCAGATAACACCGGGATGACTAAAAGCGGGAAGTGGGTGGAATTCATTTATTGTAATACAAATGTCCTAAGCGATTTCAATCCCATAATCAAGAAGCAAATTTCGTGTTGATATTAGTTTAGAAATTAATACTATTTTCTTGCGACATTTTTTTCTTTGTTTAAGAAATACTAAATGTTGCTAAAGCACGCTTGATCATAGAGATTATTTATGGTAATGAAAAAGAACAAGATCGATATTCAGACATTGTTCCTTTCCTTTATTTAAGCATATGGTCACTACACCACTTATATTATATATATTTTAACGTATTTGTCAAATATTAACAATCATAAGAAAGTTAGTAGTTTTTCTTTGTCCTTTTACTCATTTACGGAATCTATCTGTATGCTAAAAGCAAAAAAACAACTCTGGGAAAGTTTCCAAGACGATGTTAGTGAACTCAGTAAACCACTCCAAGACTTGCTCAAAAGCGGTTTTGAAACTGGTATCATCAACGAAGAAGACGTGATTGCCGATGTAGATGACATGGATCTCAATATTAAAATTATTGAGAAATTTTATGATTTAGCAGAAAAACTTGGTATCAAGATTATTACGATTGAAGAAATTTTGGAAAAAGAAGCTGAAGAAGCAAAGAAGGAAACTAAGCTTGGGAAGGTAGAACTCTATGAAACAGACAAACGTAATCAAGATCCTCAGCACAAAGATTTCATTAAGTTGTATTTCAATGAGATATCCAAGATTCCCCTTTTGAACTCTGAAGATGAAAGAGATATTGCTAAGCGTATCAAGAAGTGAGATGAAGATGCAAAGAGAACGTTGATCGAATCTAATTTGAGACTAGTGATTAGTATTGCCAAGAGATTCTTTGGCTCTAGACTAAGCTTTTCTGATTTGATTCAAGAAGGAAATATTGGGCTCATTAAAGCTATTGAAAAATTTGATCCAGATAAAGAATTTAAATTTAGTACGTACGCAACGCGATGGATTAAACAAAGTATCACCAAAGCTATCGCTGATATGACCAAACATGTAAGAATTCCCGTGCATTTGATTGATGAAATTAACTCATATAACAAGACCTATCAGCTCCTCTTCCAGAAGTTATGAAGAGAGCCCACTTCCAAGGAAATTGGTCAAAAGCTTGGCTTTCCTATCAAAAAGATTAAAAAGCTAGAAGAAGTAATCTTCTGAAATGTATCGCTTGATAGAGAAGTTGGAGATGAAGGAAGAGATACCTTGGCTGATTTAATTGAAGATGGCAACACTTTGAGACCAGATCAGTTCGCTGAAAAAAATGCATTAAAAAAGAATCTAGAAATGATCTTGGGCATGCTCGATGATAGAGAAGCAAAGATCGTTAAAATGAGATATGGTATTGACTGACCTAAGTATACGTTAGAACAAGTGGGAGAAGAATTTGATGTCACGAGAGAAAGAGTCAGACAGATCGAGCAGAAAGTGATCCAAAAGCTCAAAGAGCACGCGGGATTACAAAAAATACTTGGAATCGAAGATGATATCGCTAAGCTAGAAGCTAGCGAAGGCAAGAAGAAGAAAGGAAAGAGAGTAAAAAAATCCAAAGACGATGACTTCGATAATGAAGATGAAGAGAAGGCATACATGAGTAGATTTGATGATGACTTTGATGACTAACTTAGCACTTAGCTTGCAGAACTTAGCACTTAGACTTAACCCTGCAAACTGCTGACTGCCAACTCCAATCTTATTTCACGAATTAATTTACTATTTTAGTTAGCTTATTATAAAGAGATGACCCCATTGAGTTCAAAAGATTATGATGCTTCGCATATCAAAGTGCTAGAAGGATTGGAACCAGTCAGACAGAGACCTGGAATGTATATCGGATCTACTGATGCTAGAGGTTTACACCATCTGATACAAGAAATTGTGGATAATGCTGTAGATGAAGCGTTAGCAGGATATTGTACAACGATTACGACAACCCTCAACGAAGATGGATCTGTTTCTATCCATGATAATGGAAGAGGTATTCCTGTAGATAAACATGAAAAAACTGGAAAATCTGCTCTTGAAACGGTATTTACTGTCTTGCATGCAGGAGGAAAGTTTGATAAGGATGTCTACAAAGTATCTGGAGGTCTTCACGGAGTAGGTGCTTCTGTGGTAAACGCATTGTCCGAATGGCTTGAAGTCACGGTCTACAAAAATGGAAAAAAATATTTCCAGAGATTTGAGAGAGGAATTCCTCAAGGGGAGATTCAAGAAATGGGAGAAAGTGATAAGGTCGGAACTAGTGTTAAATTTAAACCAGATGCATTGGTATTTGAGACGATAGAATTCTCTCAGCCAATTGAAATAGCAAGAATGAAACAAAGTGCCTATCTGACTCCTGGAGTTACCTTTAACTTCATCAATAAAGTTACTAGATTTAAACAAAGATTTTTCTTTGAAGGGGGTATCAAAACCTGGTTAAAAAATCTTGTAGGAGAACAACAAGCACTGTCCTCTATCCATTATATCAATATGGAAGGAAAAGATTGTTTGGCAGAAATTGCATTTGAATTTGTAAATACACCTAATGATCATATGCTTTCTTTCGTAAATAATATTCCTACTACGGATGGTGGATCTCATGTCCTTGGATTCAAATCAGCATTATTAAATATTATTAACGAAGTAGCCAAAGAAAAAGATAAGATGAATAAGAAAATTGGTGAATTCCAATATTCTGATGTCACTGATGGTTTGTATTCTATCGTTACGGTTAAGATTCCCGAACCCCAATTTGAATGACAGACCAAGGGAAGACTAGGAAATAGTTATGTTAGGACAGAAGTAGAAAAAATTGTTTACGATTATTTAAAAGACTATTTCATCCAGCATGAAGATGAATTTGATAAAATATTTGAAAAAGTAGAACTTGCTGCAAGAGCAAGATTGGCTGCTAAGTTTGCTAAAGAAACTGTCTTGAGAAAAAATATTTTGGCATGATGAGTCTTGCCAGGAAAGTTGGCAGATTGTGCCCAGAAGAAAATGGAAGGCACTGAAATGTATATTGTCGAGGGAGATTCTGCCTGAGGTAGTGCGAAGCAAGGACGTGATAGCAACTTCCAAGCAATCTTACCACTCAGAGGAAAAATCCTTAATACAGAACAAGCAGTAATCCAAAAGATTATGGCAAATAACGAAGTGAAGGCTTTGATTACCGCCATCTGAACTTGAGTAAAAGACAACTTTGATCTTGCATTATTAAGATATGAAAAAATTATCATCATGACGGATGCCGACGTGGATGGTGCACATATTAGAACACTCTTACTGACATTCTTCTTTAGATTTATGAGACCACTTATAGAACATGGCCATGTCTATGCTGCTTGTCCTCCTATCTACAAATTTGCTCAAGGCAAGAAAGAAGAATATGTCTATGATGAGACTCATACGCCAGAAATGTATGGCTTCGATCCAGACAAGACGGAAATCCAAAGATATAAAGGTCTTGGAGAAATGAACGCAGAACAACTTCGAGATACCACTATGGATCCGAACAATAGAAAATTGAAGCAAATTACGGTAGAAGATGCAGAAGAAACAGATAGATTATTTAGAATTCTCATGGGAGAAGATGTGCAATCTAGAAAACACTTCATTATGTCTCATGCGAAGACTGTTAAGGATATTGATATCTAGAAAATATATTTCATTCAAAAAATCCGCTCACTTGCGGATTTTTTATATAAGATTTTTCACCATATACTCCCCTACTTTCTTATATCCAAGCTTTCTGTAATATGCTCTAACACCGATACCAGAGATGACGGAAAGCTTTTTGTATTGTGCTTGCTGAGAAATCTTTTCCGCTATGTCCATGAGTTGTTTCCCAAACCCTGAATGTTGCACTTTGTCTCAACTTTTTAACCCGTTAACTTTTGAACTCTTTAACTGTTCCATATTTCCATAGATGTGAAGTTCTCTGATAATTGCAGTTTCTTTTCATAATCATGTGACTGAAATGACTTCTTCCGGTCTAGGTAAAAGCAGCCTTGTGAAGCCATACAAATAACCAAGTTCATCTTCGAAAGAAATGAAATATTCTTGTCATACACTACTGTCGTATTTTCTAATAATTAAATTAGCTATTCACTTCTCAACCTTTCAACTTCTCAACTGCTCAACCTTATTTCTTATCTCTCTACTTCTGGTATCCAAACATACATAATTTCTCGGATTGACTATGTCTGGTTTGCCTCATATAATGAAGGTTTGTGTTGTATTTAATGAATTTACTTTCTTTCACGTCGGAATTGGTTTATTGGGAATCGGGAATTGGGAAGAAAGAAATTCTTTTGTGTTTTTGAATAATATATACTTAGGATATAATCTTCCGTAAAGTTCTTTCATTTTCAATTCTCCATTTTCCATTTTCAATCTTATTTCATTGTGCATCAATTGCGATAAGTTTGTTATCTTACTTCCAGCAACAATTTCATTCGCAGGAATATCGCGGATGAGACGCTTGATTCTGGTGTAGGGAGGAATGATATGGAGGAATGTTTCTGTAATTAATTTCTGAATAGTCTTGGATTCTAGTGGTTTGTATTTTCACTGCTTATATAATGTACAGAGCTCGGTATTTGGAATAACGGAGGTTGGATAAAATTTAATTTCATCGGGCTTGAGAAATGGATCCGTATATAAGTCGTGAAATGTTTTGAGATCTTTTGCATACGTAGAAGTGTATAAGCCGGGCATGATATGTACGGAGAATTTAAACCCATACTGTCTGAGCCTATGACATGCCCGGCGAATTTGCTCGACCGTTAGGCCTCTTTTGTTTACTTGGAGAACTCCATTATCTAAGCTTTGGATTCCCATTTCTATTCTTGTCACTCAGAGTTCGCGTCGCTTCTGACAATTTTTTTCGGTAACATATTCTGGTCTTGTTTCAATCGTTAAACCAATGACTCTATGCTGAGCACTTTCATTTCTCTTCATGGCTTCTTGGATAGTTTTAGAAGTTTTTATTTTTTCTTTCCCTTCCAAATGGAAACCAAATTTATTTCCCTTCTTCGCATCAATGTTTTGAATTATTTTTAACTTAGAAAAATTATTGCAAGCGTCGTATAATGATTTAATAAAACCCACTTTATATTGTTCAGTATACACATCCCGTGTTCCACCCAGAACGATCATTTCAATCTTATCCGTGTCGTGTCAGGTGAGCGTGAGAGAGGTCAGTCTGTTTCGTACCTGTTTGGTTGGGTCAAAGTGGTTGAGTAAAGCTCTCATAGCGCCCGGTTCTGATTTGATATAACTCTTGGGCATAGTCGGGTCGTTGGGACAAAAAATACACTGACCCGGACAGGGAAAAGGCTTGGTCAACACCTGGATGGCTACAATTCACGAACTGGATCTAATGGCTCTTTTTTTGAGTATCTTTTCTAATTCAGGATTCTTCTTTATCTTCTTTTGTTCCAAAAGTGCGCGATATTCTTGCAGGAGTTGAATATTTGAGGGTAGGTCCTTCAATTTCATCTCATCAGCAAAATGTCTCTTGGCAGTTCTCAGTGCATCAAGATCTTTGATTTTGGTAGCGAGGAGTTTGTGGATAAGATTTTTCATACCTTATGTATAAGGAATCGATATGTATTTTCTATTGAAAATATGAGTTCGACCATTACAATTGCTATATGAAAGTCAAAATCAGATATAATCATTGGTATCCTTGATGTATAGGAAGAAGAGCTATCGTCCTCTATCCTTATATTTTAATTGGACTGTCGCCTGAGGAAACAAAGGAACAAGGCCTCTTAGCTCATGAATGGATTCATATACAACAAATAAGAAGACAATGAATTTTTATCTTCTATGTGATGTATATCTACGAATGGCTTATCAATCTCTGGAAATATAGAAATACTGAGAAAGCGTATAAGAACATTTCATACGAAAAGGAAGCTTATGATAACCAAGATAGCTTCATTCTACCCGAAAATTTAGTATAACCATATATATACCTTTTATTTTATTACCAAGAGTATTATGTTTACTTTACCAGCTTTACCTTTTGATAAAACAGCTTTAGCACCTGTTATTGATGCAAATACCATCGATTTCCATTATGGAAAACATCATCAAACCTATGTAGATAAGTTGAATGGATTGATTGCTGACAGTGGCTTTAAAGACTGGATTCTTGAAGATATTATCACTACGGCCGATGGACCGATTTTCAACAATGCTGCACAATTATGGAATCATAGCTTTTATCGAAATTGCTTGCGTGCTCCGCAAGAAAATAATATGCCCAGCGAAACACTTCTCCACGCCATCATTGCACAGCGATGAACTTGGGATGCCTTCAAAGAGCTTTTCTCCGCTTCAGCACTAGCTAACTTTGGTTCTGGCTGGACGCGATTGGTAAAAAATGCCGAATGACAACTGGAAATCATGAATACGAGTAATGCATGATGCCCCTTAACTACCGGAGCTACTCCTCTGCTCACTATTGATATCTGGGAACATGCGTATTACTTACAATATCAAAATCGCAGAGCAGAATATATTGAGAAGCGATGGACTATTGTACACTGGGATTTTGTAGGAAAGTGTCATTCCGAATTACCATAATCCCCCGAAAATTATTTTCTCCCCCGACTCGCAGTCATCCCGGTGTTATTCCCCGGCCTGCCGGGGTGCGACCGGGATCTTAATTGATATATCGTCGGGTCATTAATTTATTATTACTTACGAAATGAAACACTTTTATGTTTACATGTTAGCGAGTAAAAAGAATTGAGTCATTTATATATGAGTAACCAACAATATAGTTAGAAGGTCTCGAGAACATCAAGACTGAGCCAATAAATGATTTACTAGAAAATATTATGTTAAAAGATTAGTATATTATGAAAGACGATCAAGCATAGTAGATGCCATCGCTCGTGAGAAACAAATAAAAAAATGGGCTAGACAACGAAAAATAAGAACTATAGAAGAGAACAATCCTCACCGAAAAGATTTGGCAGATGAATTTATGAACTAATAAGATTCCGGCCGCAAAACTTAACGCCGGAATGACGAACGATGGTGAGTGGTATGACGCTGGAATGATGAGCAATGATAAGTGGAATGAAACCGGAATAACGAATAATAATTGAGGTGAGATATTGAAACGAGAGTTTAGTTCATTACAAGAAGCACGATGACTAGGAGATTAAAAGACAAAGGCAGGGCCGGCGAAGATCTGGTAGCCGCACATTATCAAAGTCTGTGATATACGATTTTACATAGAAATTATAGCTTCTCCGATGGAGAATTGGATATTGTGGCAATCAAAGGTGATTGTCTCACTTTTGTGGAAGTCAAAGTTGTCGATCATATAACAGATATCGATGGGTATGTGACGCCCAAGAAGATTGGCTTCCTCTCTAGGGCCATCGAATGGTATCTTACCAAATATCCCAGCAACCATGAGATTTCTCTTGATGTTGCATTTGTGCACTGAAATACTATTATCGAGGTCTATGAGAACGTAACCAACTCATAATTTTTATGTATCCTATATATGTATGAAAAAATTTAAATTACTGATTGTCTTTGTCCTGTGAGTCTTGCTCTGATGAATGGTTTTCCTCGTGAACGCACAGTATCGTGCTTTACATCAACCCTTTATCCAAGAAGGCAAAGTAAATATCCAGTGATTAATCCAGTCTATAGGACAAGTGGTTGCTCCTGGTGGTTGATCATTATCCAATAGTTCATTCCAACGTTTCGAAGCAGTCTATCAAGTACTTAAAGAAGAATATTATGATCAAGAGAAACTCAATACCTGAGTAATGTTGGAAAATGCAGTCAAAGCATTTGTGGATGGTATTGGTGATCCTTATACGGTATATATGGATAGTACTCAAAATTCATGATTTCAAGAAGAATTGAAATGACAGACAGATTTTGAATGAATTTGAGCTGTCGTTAGCAAGAAAGAATATTATGTGCTCGTAGAAGAAGTCTTGAAAGCATCGCCTGCTTATCTTGCTGGCATTCTTCCTTTGGATAGAATCGTCATGATAGGAAGTGGCGCGACTAAAGATTTGGATGTCAACCAAGCTGTTGCATTAATTAGATGACCAAAGTGATCCACAGTAAAGCTTACTATAGAAAGAGTGAAAAAAAATGGCACGAAAGAAATCATAGAGAAGACCGTTACCAGAGATAAACTTTCCGTACCTTCTGTAACGAGTCAAATATTTACTGGTCAGAAGAAAATAGGATATATCAACATTTCTATCATCGGAGAGGAAACTGAGAATCTCATGAAAAACGCCGTCGCCGAGATGAAAGGCGCAAAGGTTCAGGGAATTATTTTGGATCTTAGAGGTAATGGATGAGGATTATTGCCTATTGCATCAGAAATTGTTTCTCATTTTTTACCCAAAAATAAGCTTGTAGTAACGGCCAAATACAAAACATTTGAAGACGAAGAATATCTTTCAAGAGGATATAATGATCTCACATGATTGCCAGTGATTGTTCTCGTAGATGGTATGACTGCCTCAGCATGAGAAATTATCGCCATGGCCTTACAGGAACAAATGTGAGCTAAGTTGGTTGGAACACAAACCTTTGGGAAATGATCAATTCAAACGATGGATGAATTTACTGACGGAGCATCGTTAAAATATACTATCGGTAAATGGTATTCGCCTACAGGAAAAAACATAGATAAAGTCTGAGTTACTCCTGACGTCTTGATTCCATTTGACGCAGACCTGTATGCCAAAGATAAGACTGACAACCAGTTACAGAAAGCAAAAGATTTACTTACGCAGTAATGAGCCCTGAGTACAAAGTATTGAGTACAAAAACAATTTATCTCACTACTCATATCTCACTACTCATTTATACCTTATATTCTTATCTCTTAACTCATAAAAAATGAGCGTAAACGTCATCATTCATAATAATCTTTGAGAAGAGATAGTTCGCTTCGCTGGAGAAGAAACTAAGACATTTTTCCAAATGGCTAAAGCTGCTGGCGTCGATCTTCCTGTTTCTTGTTGAGTTTGAGTCTGTGGCTTTTGTCGCTCCAAAATCATTGCTGGGAAAGAATATATAGATATAGGAAAAAAATCTATGCCACTGAAAGATTTAGAAGAAGATGAAGTCTTTACCTGTGTTGGAGGCATTCTTAGTCCAGCACTTAGCGATGAAGAAGAACATGAAATTATCTTACAGGTAAGATTATAAAAGGAATTGGTTTATCTGGAACCTTGCCTACCGGCAGGCAGGTTAGGAATCTGGCCGGCCCGACCTGCCTCTCCACCACGGCGGATAAATCGGCAGACAGGTAAACAGCTTCCCGATAAACAAATGCACTACGTCGATAGCAAACTACATAATGAATCTTTATATCAATAAGGTAAGCAAGCTGTGATAGCATTCTCTGATGAACAAGCAAGAAAACTGAAAGCTCAAGACCCCAATGCTTTCAATGAATTCTACCTAGAAACCGTAGATATGTTTTTCCGTTACATCAATGCCAATTATTTCGTGCCGAAGCAAGATGCCGAAGATATTATTTCAGATTTTTATGTAAAATTTCGAGAAGCAGTAAAAAATTATAATCCTGAATTTTCTTTTACTGGATATTTCCGAACGATATTTAGAAATACACTCAAAGATCATTTCAAAAAAAGTAGTGAAATTTCTTTTACTGATATGAAACACGATGAAGAGTCTGAAGACTTCGGAGATACTTTGGTAGATGAGTTTGATATCTCACAACTCTTGGATAATGATTATTCCTTTGAAAGAATACAGCAAGCAATGAAAGATTTGGATGATGTGAGTAAAGATATTATTTATTTCAAATTCATTGAAGAAAAATCTCATGAAGAAATTTCTGTAATAACTGGAATAGCAAATGATACGATTAGACAAAGAGTAAGTAGAGCAATAAAACATCTCAAACAATTATTAGAAGAATAGAACAATTATACCTTATATATATAGAGAATGAAAATTCTCTATTTTTTTATTAGGCTGACTATTTGATAACATACTACGTGAAGCCTAGGAACTTTGATTTTCATCATATCTATTTGAAAAAATGTCAACCCGATTATGGTAAATGAGACCGCTATTTAGCCACAATATACTAGTTCTCGAGCGTCAAAACCTATTCTCACAAAAGAAGCCAAAAAACAGCAAAAAACTCTTGAAATGCGCATGCGCTATCATAATATGTTGCTGTACGAAGTACTCTTTTTATTTAGTAATCATTTGTACCAATGACAAAGACAGCTCTTATTGCTAGCCTAGCAGAACAATTAGGTGTATCTAAGAAATTAGCTTCTGAATTAGTTAACTCTTTCATCGAGACAGTTATCGCAGGAGTAAAGAAGACAGGTGAAGTTAGACTTCAAGGTTTCGGAACTTTCAAAGCTTCAAAGAGAAAAGCTAGAAAAGGTGTAAACCCACAAAACCCAAAACAAACTATCAACATCCCTGCAATGAAAGTAGTTACTTTCAAGGCTGGATCAGAATTCAAGGGTGCAGTTAAGAAATCTTAATCGTTCTTACTACATTACATAAAAAAATCCGCCTAGGCGGATTTTTTTAGTTATTACAAAATAGCATTATTCTATCTCTGTAGCAGTTAGTGTAAGTATTTTATGTAATAATACTGCTCTAAATCTGCTGTTCTCTAACATAGCAGAGAAATTTTTCTTTGCAGATAATTTGCCAATACTTATTTTGTCCTTGGGTAGATGATACTCATTAATAAATGATTCAGTCCCTGGCTCACAATTTCCTACTGCATAGGAATCTTCCAATTGAAGCTCTACATCAGCATATTTCTCTGTATACTCAGAGATAATCTGTTTTTGTTTACTTACATCCCATTGTGAAAAGTTTTTCCATTCATTGATTGCTTTATCAAACAATTTCCTTTTCATATAACCTTCTCGATAGCTTCTGGGAAATGCATAGTAGAGAGAAAATGGTATGTTTGCCTCATATTCCATATGGATATTCTCCATCTTAGCAAAACGGCTACTTAAATCTGTTAATTTTTCTTCATACACTAAATAATATTCATCTTCATATCTACTAGATTCTTCTGTGTTTGGCCATAATGCATGTATATCTACATGATGCTCATTACATAGTAGAGCCATGGAATATCTGTCATATTGATTGGAATATTTTTTTTCTTTGATTGCTAAATTATTATATACTTCTCGTCAGTTAATTTCAAAAGCAGCTCTCATCGTAGGTACTTCAATTTGTGACTTCATAATTTGATTCTTATCTCCCACTTCTCGTTCGTCTATAAACAATCTTTCTGTTGCTTCTGGGATTGGGTTTTCATCAAATACTTGTTTGATCAGACCAAATGTACCTATACGAACATACTTGCCTTTGTACTTCATCAAGCCGATTCTCGCATCAGTAAATCTTCCCGTAGATTCCAAGTCAAATCCACGTTTGATATTCAGAAATATTTTTCCTATGTCATTGAAGTTTATTTTTTTATCTTCTGGCATATTTGTCTTGTAAGAAATGTTTAATGTCTTTTTTTGTAAATTCTCATCATAATACTGAGTAGTAAATGTTTGTGTTACTCGACTTTCAAGACATTTTCACTTTGAGAGAATTACTTCCTTGAGTAATTTTCCTGATCCATCAGGAGACAGCAAATTTTCTTGACTAAGAAGGACCACATCTACACCTGCACAATTTTTTATGACGGTAGGTAGATTTTCATCGATCTGTCATCTATACGTAAGCATGGCCATTTCTAATCCATTCACTTCTTGCATTGATCCTTCAGATCCCGGATGCTTGGTATCCATTCTTACTGTCCATATTTTTGTACTTCAGACATTATATGGTCATATTCTTCTTGTTGCATTTTCCTTTCTTTGATTTTCAAATCTAGACTGTTCGTGCTGTCGCATCATGCCCCTCAAGTGAAATATACAGGGATTGTTTCGTGAGTTCACATTAGTTGATCTCTTGGCAAGGCCTTTATAAGCTCTTGGATCATTTGTCCTTGAATTTCTTCTCTTGTATATTCTTGCTTATCTCAAAATTTAATTCTTTCATATAAACTATGAATATACTCTTTACGAATAGTTTTTTTATCATATCATTGCTCGCTTAATTTCTGTCTTTTGTTTTCTAAATATTGGGAAATTTTCTCCTTGGTAAAAATAGCATCTGTTTTCATTTTCTTTGCAGGTAAAATCTAAAAAAATTTTTGAATGAACAGTGATAGGCGTCCAAAGGGAGAAATACAGATCCTCTAGACGTCATCTTCTGCCCATAATTTTTTGTTTCTGTTTTTTTTTGTTTCAAGAAAATTATTTGCCTGGAACAATCAAGTTCCTTTGAAGCATGCTTCTGGCAATTTTCTATTCTTGCATCTATCTTCCCATGTTATTGCGAATGCTCTTGCAGTCCGTCGCCGATACACATTCCCAACAAGAAGATAGTATTCTCCTTCATTATGTAGTTTCGCTGTACCAAAAAGCACAAGGCGATGATGTAGTACATAAACAAAGGAGACATTCACCTAAGCGAACGGCCCGTTTGTTTGCATATTACACCAAGCTAACCTTGTGCTCATCCAAACAACAGCGCAGAAAAAATTTTCATCAGGGCCAAGAACAATACTTTTCACATTCACCGATGGGTATCGGCATAGTTCTCACAACCAAACTGTATTGTTACAGTATTGGTGATCGAACTACCTTGACATCTATATTATACATATTCTGGTATGAATTACAAGAGAATTGGAAAGATTTGGAAACCTAGGTGATGAATATGGCTTGTTCTATTTATATCTTATATTAATATTCTATATTGCATCAGAATCGGATTTCTTCTTTACGTATTCATTTATAAGTTCCTCGATTCAACCCATTCATTTTTCTCTATATATTTTGACAATTTCCAATGTACCATCATATCATTTCCTCTACCCCTTTTGCATTAGTAGAAAAGATTATGCAACCAATCAAACATCTTGATCTTGAGACGTGTTCATTATTTTCTTTATTTTGTCATTATTTGACAATGTTTGTAATATTTTTTCATTAAATTCTAATATCCTTTTTTGTATTGCTTGTGTTATCATTTTCTCGCTTGCTCATTGAATGTAATTATATCAGTTTCTTGGTGGTATTTTTTGATCTATTTTATCGAATATGCTTGTTTCCGCTGATTTGCGATCGGTTATTGTCTCTCAATCACTTTCCTTGGTTGCATCAAACATGCTTGATGCATTTGTTGAGTCTTGTTTCAAGAAGAAATTATTCATGTGTGTAAATTTATTTACCAATTCAGGTGTAATTATTTCAAAAAAGTCTTTCTTATCTATCTGGATGCTTTTCAGATATTCTTCAGGTGTTTTTTTTGTTTTTCTAAATTCATCGTCCAATCTGGTCCTGTTACGTCTTTTTCTTTCAAGTTCCTCAATATCCTGGTTTTCAAAATATTTAGATATATTTTCAAATATTCTTGGATTTTCTTTTTGTAATCTCTCTAATGTTGGTTTAATGTTTTTTTTATATGAGAAATAAACTATTTTCTTGGCATTTGTTAGTTTCATTTTTTCCCCCTCTACAGTATATCTTTCTTTGTCTTCACTGATGTTTTTTATATCTTTTCAATCATTTTTTAATTGTTCAAAAAAATCTTCTTCGGATTCTATATTTTTGTTTATCAATGATGATAGATATTTTATATCTACATTCATCATTTTCATATATAGCATAGCATCTCGCTTATTTTGTACTAAATGAATTAGTTCATCAAATGCTATAGAGTTTTTGGTACTGATTGTTTCATTTGCCAAGAAATTTTTATTGTGATCGTCTACTATTTCTAATATATCATTTTGAAGATCTAAAAATTCGTAAATCAGTGTATATATCTTTTCATCTTTCACATTTTCTGTTCGTATATCCTGTTCTTTTGCATATTTTTTGAAGTCATATATATTTACAAAATTAAATCTATTTTCCTTTCGATTATCAATAAATTCTTTTTTTGTATACTTATCTAATGTCTCTTTTGCCATATTTAAATTAAATATAGATATCAATAATCTTTCGAATTGCTCTGCTTTGTTGATATCAAGCGACCTATATTCTGTGCATTCTGTTTTTTTGTTTGAAAATATTGCTTCACAATCTGATCCTTTCCCTCTTATGTTACTATATCTGTTTATTTTTTCTACATCTTCTCCTAGATTTATTCATCCAAGATTTGATACATTGAGAATGTTTTGTATAAAATTTGTATTTTTATCACAACTAATCCCGTATTCTCATCATAAGGTGATATGTACGGTTCTTCATCCTTTTTCATAATTCTCATTCTTGAAATTAAGATCTATGAAATCCAAGTCTTCAAGCAATTTTAGTTCTAATAATAGAAGATATGGGTTTTCTGTTGGTTTGGTAGCTATCTCGTGTACGGCATCATTCCCTCTGCTTATACCACTATATGCTGACAATGTTTCAATATCTTTCTTATATTCTCCCTGTGTTGTGTTTTTATATCATTCTGCTATGCTTTTGGTGACTTCATATTCAATTCCTATAGATGTTTTGATGGGCATCTCATCGTATTTTTTTATTATTTTGTTATATTTCTTGAATTTTTCAAATATTCAAAGCAATATTATTTTAATATCAGTGGTGTCTATTATATTTTTTTCACTTTCTTTATTTCCCTCCTTATCTTTCTTTTTCCAAATGGCAAAACTTGAGTTTATCGCTCTAGCAATCATCAGAGTAAGTATCGTCCTTCACTTTTCGGATATCTTATATTTTTCTATAAAGTTTTTAAACTCTTCTCATATATTTGCTTCTTTGTCTACTATTTCATCTAAAATTTTATATTTTCATTGTTTCAACAGAACGCTAAATACTTCTCATAACTGCAAAATAGAATTTCTGGATTCTTCAGGAGAGATGTTTGTAAATATATATTCATAAAATTTTTTTAGATTTTCAGAACTTTCTGCTCATTCCAAAATACCCAATCAGAGTATTGTTCAAAATTTTCTGAATGTTTCCATGATTTCTGGTTTGAGATAATCTTTTCTCTTCGGATTTTCCAAAAATCGTCATTTGGTTCGTGGTGTCGTTTCGTCTAAGGTAAATAGTGAATCTTGGTCAAAAGTCAGAAGTTGAGTATCATTGTCCATATATTCAAGGAAATTTTCTCTATTTATTGTATTGTTTTTTGTATTTATGCTGTTTTTTGTCGCTTCTACAAAATACCCATAAGCAAATCATTTTTTGTTTTCTTGTATTCTCTTTACAAAATTTTCTACGTATTCTCTATCTCTTTGACATATAGTTTCCATGTTTTGTAGGTATTCAGCTTGTTTCTCTATTGTTAGGCCATTCTTAGTCTCTGTAAATAATTTTATCAAAACATTTAGATATTCTGGTTTGTAATTTTGTAATATCTTTTCAAACATAACTAAATTATCAATATTTTTTGTTATCTTTTCAATGATTATTTTAAAATTTTCATCATTGGCTGTTACTAAAATATTTTTTAACTTAATCAGATCAATAACATTGTTCACTATATCATAAGCAATATTTAGGTTTTCTTGTTTTCCTTTACCAAGAACCAATATTAATTGTTTATGCTCTTTCATGGTATTTACAAAATTTTCTTCATCTCACTTAAAAAATGTATCTAACATTTTTTTTATATCATTCTTTTTGTCTTCTCGATGAATGATGTTGTTTTTTATATCATTTTCACAATATGCTTCACTGGCGTAATACTCGCTATATGGTTTAAAAAAACCTATTTTTTTTGCTATGTTGAATAGTTTGAAATCGGTTTTTTCTTCTTCTATATAAAGATTTCTTAAATGATTATTTTTGGAAACATACTTTCTTTCATTATCGTTCCAACCACCTTCTTCTATATCATTTTCCATTGCAATATTTACAAAACCTATATCATTGTTTTTTGACAAAAATTTCAAAAACTCTTTATCATCAACCAGATTCTTTATATTTCGATATTCATATACTTTTGATGTATGATTGCTAGATCTATCATTTAATTCCGTAAAAAATCAGGCTTCTTTGGCTTTTTGATACGTCTCTTGGTCTTCAAACCGATATATTATGCTTGAAAGTTTGCTGCTGGCATAATTATCTTTTTCTATATGTGCGATTATATCGTATCATGTGTCCTCTTTCATCTGTATTAACCGTTGTATAAATTCCAATGAGTATTTTTTATCCAATAGGGCATCAATACGTCGCAGATTCATTTTTTTCCCATGATAGAATTGTTTTATTACATCCAGCTTTTGTTTGTATTCCTTATTTTCCTGTATGTCTCCTTTTATTCTTTGTAGAGTGTCTGTTAAATCGTGTATTTTTTCTATTTTAAAGTTATCCCTGATATATTCTTTGAGGTTTGGATTATTGTCTAAAAAATATAAGAGAGATATAGTCTCTTTAGTTCAATGATCCCAATCATAACTAGAATATCTAAAGTCTCCTGGTTCTAGAGATATGTTGAAATATTTGAGTATTTCATTGAAATCCGGAACCTTGTCTTCTAATTTTTCTAATGTATATTTTGCCGTTATATCGCCTTCCTCCTTTTCTTTTTCACTCGAATATCTTTCTGTATATGTTTTTCTTCCATAAATATAAAAGAACATTTCTTCTATAAGGTCATTATAGCTTTTTATGTCTTCATTTATTTTGATATCCATCTCTTGAATCCTGGTGTCGGTATATCTATATTTCTTACAAAGATTTATCAATGAAATTATCTGTCTTAGTTTAATAGCTTCTTTGTTCTCTATATTTCAACTTTTTAGTGATTGTTTTATTTTTTCTGCGACAAAAATAACATCTCAGGCATTGATATCTTTAAGTTCTGAAATATAGAAAGAATCTGTAAGTGTGTCTATTCTATCGGGATCATATCAATTTACACTTATGTTTGCTGCTTTTTCTAATATGTACGCTATTATTGTTGCTGACGTGAATGCATTCTGCATTTCCATTTTTCAATTTTTGGAATTTTGCTCGATTCCATTGCAAAGATTTCAAATTTCATATTCACGAATATTTCCATATATTTTTGTATATTGGTCAAAAAAATATGTTTTGTCCTCGAAATATTTTGTATTTTTCTCTTTTACAAAAGATATTAGACTTTCTAAATGTGGCTCATATTCTATGACACATCATGTGTAATATAGATATCAAAAACTTTTTGCTTGTTCTTCTGACGTGCATTGTTCTGCAATCGTCAATAAACATCCTATGGGGTTGCTATAACTATCCACCTTTTCTGGCATATTTAACTCTCTTTTCCCCTTTGAAGTTTTGATGCTTTGTATTAAAATATCTAAGTTTCTTAATTTCTGTTCGTTTTCAGCTAATTTCACATGTTTTTTGATAATATTTCAAATTCGTTTTCTAAAATTGTTTTCATAATTTTCATCTCATATTGTTTTTTCAAATTCATATGTTTCATCCGCCTTACAAATAGGGACGATTTTGTCAACCAATCTACTGATTGTTTCTTTTTCTTTTATTTCTTTATTCAGAAATTCTTTGTACTCCTTATATAATTCTTCGGCATCTTTATATATTGTCCCATTTGGATTCTTTTTTAATACTCAAGCGATTTTCTCTTTTATATATTTTTCATCAAACCGATGATCAACATTATTTCCCAAAACGTCATAAATTTCATCTCTTATTTCCCAATCAATTCAAGAAAATCCATCCTTTTGTGATAAAGACTCGAAAAACGGATGCATTTGATTGTTACTTAATTGCCATTGTTCTTTTTTTACTACATTTACCATCACTGCATCAATATTAGCTAAACACCTCTAATTATACTCACAAACGCCAAAAAATGCAAAAAATGGCATATATTTATCCCCATGCGATTATTGTTGATTTTGTCTATTAAACTACTATAATGAGCCTACTCATATTTTAGTTTTTTCTATCGACGAATGACCTGATATATTCTTCTTGCTTTTATCCTCGGATGATGAATTGGGTATATAGTTTTTTACTTCAGATATCAGCACAAAGATACGGTGAATGAGCTGAGAAGTAACCTCAAAGAAGCTGCGAAAGAAATCCAATATCTCAGCAATGAGCTAGATGAATATGTTCAGCAAAATGCAATTCTCAAACAGAAGGTAACCGAACTTTTGGAGAAGAATGACGACCTCAATGATGTCGTGGCAGAACTCAGTAAATATTATGTTCATTTGAAAAAAGCTGCAGAAAAAAGTACCGAGTTAAATAAATTTCTCCAGACACCAAGTCCAAATGTAGAAGAAAAAATGGAAGAGATACTCAAAGCGAATGGCAATTTCTGAGCACCGAGCAAAGAGAAAACCTTTTTTTAATCTTACAAATTATTCCGAATTATTCCAAATTATTCCAAAATAAATTTAGAATTTTAAAATTTTTTAATTCGTACATTGTTTTGTACATTTGGAACAATTTGTACATTCGTACATTCCTTTATCAAGCAGCCGAGCTATGACCTATCAATCCAAACATATTCTTATCAAAGATCCCAAAGATGGTTACAATGCGGTCGCTGACCAGTATGGTAGTTTTCACGAGCATTTAAATGATTTTGATAAATGATTTTTTCTGAGATTGTTACCGAGAGAAACCGTAAATTTGGATGTCATTGATTTATGAGCAGGCGATGGAAGAATATATAAGCAATTGCAAAAATATCCGTTTAAAAGTTTCACTGCCTGCGACATTGCAGAAAAGCTTTTGAAAAAACACCCGGGGAAAAACGTTATCAAAACTGTCTGTGATTTGGAGTCTCCCCTGCCCTTCGCAGATGAATCCTATGATCTTGCGTTATGCTTTTTCGTCTTGGAACATATTGAAGATGTAGAAAGTTTTTTTGCGGAGTTATATAGGATAGTAAAAACGTGATGAACAGTCATTATGTGATATTTTCTCCAGAGACGTGAATTTGTGTGGAAAGCCGACAAAGATCAGTTTAAGATTTCTTTGTACAGTCATAGAATCCAAGATATCCAGAAAGCTGCCGAGAAAGCATTTTTCCAGGTCAAGCTACATGATATTGTAGAGAAAGGTTTTCTTCTATGATGGGATATAGAATTGAAGAAATAACCCCACCAGTGCGGTGTCATCCCGGTGTTATTTGCGAGTTTACGAGCATGCGACCGGGATCTCAGTTGCTTCTTTTTTATCATTAAGATTCCGGCCGCAATCCGGGGCGCCGGAATGACAGGAGCGGTGGGGCGGACGAGATATTGAGTTGAAAAAATAATTATATTTTTTCTCGTGAAGCAATTGGTCCAGAAATTTGCATAAATAAAGGATGAGGCTGAATGCTTTTTTCTTTTTGATTTTGCTTATGTTTGTCTGGTGTCCTGGTTTGGAGTTTGGATTGCAATCGCTGGTATTCATAGATGATTTGTCATTCTGTAATACTAATCTTGGACTGCACTTTCACATGATTGATTTTTGACTGATCAAAAACATATCATCTCTTCTTTGCTTCCTCATATATATGGTACAAATAAGCATCAATATATTGTGCAGAATTTTTTTGTACTTTAAACCTCTCCAATTGCGGATGTTGTGTATATCACTTCGTCTTGCCTGCTAATACTTTCTTCGCCAAAAGTCACTCTCTTCGCACAGCAAGCAGTCATTGTCTATCAAGATAAGATGGATGAATGGATCGTAGTCTCATGGAGATATAAAAATTAAACATAAGTATAGTATATATTTTCTATTTCAAAATAAAACAAAAGCTGATAAAGAAATTTCAGTACCAGCCTTGTTGTAGAAATACAATTAATAAGTTCATTAGCTGCCTATCATTTCAAGATAGGCTTGTTTTTTTGCGATTTTACTCATAATCTTTTTAATTTCTTTGGGCCTGTTTGCCGTAATTACATCAAAATCCTTTGGAGATTTGTTTTCTGTGTTTTGTTTGTATAGAGCTTCATGTTCTTTAATTTTCTCATTAAGCTTTTCTAACTTTTTCTTAATGTCCCGTATTCTACCGTAACGGAAACGATCATTAAGCAGTAGTAAAAGGCTCATACCTAATGCAGATGTTACAGAAATTGGTATACAAATAAACCAATAGTGTCTAAAAGAATTACCTGATAGGAGAATAAATGATCCTATAACAAAGAATATTGATGATAATGTTGGCCACACCCACCAAATCAGAGAGAGCGCTAAATATCCTCTCTGTCTTCTGTTTAAAAAATCTTGTTTTGTTTTCATCGTCGTTATCTTTTTATTTTATTTTTATTTAATATCTTTTCTATATTTTTATATATTTCATTATATAAGTCAATAACACTTTCCCGTTGAAACGCTAGCGTTTTTTTGTATAACGACGAAGCGTTAAAGCGACTAAACGTTTAAGCGTTTGTGCGTTTATTCGTTTAAGCAAAAATTGTTTAGAATTAGTTTATTTTTAGATATATTTACTCTATTCGTTATGGAACAGAAAGAACTTATGCAATGAGTCAAAGATTATTGGCAGGAGCACAACATTTTTCAGAAATCTCTGGATCAGAGATCAGATACCTTTCAGATTGCCACCTATGATGGACCGCCTTTTGCGTCTGGATCTCCTCACTTTGGTCATGGACTGGTTGGAGCGATGAAAGATGCGTTCTTGAGATACAAGACGATGAAGTGATACAAGGTCAATAGAGACCGATGATGGGATTGTCATGGATTGCCAGTTGAAAAAGCTGTAGAAAAAGCTTTGGGACTTGATGGGAAAAAAGATATTGAAGAAAAACTCTGAGTAGAAAAATTCACCGAAGCGTGTAGAGCATATGTCGGCAAGACGGATCAAGAATGGAGAATCTTCGTTGATAGTATCGGCAGACGAGCTGATATGGATCATGCGTATTATACGATGAATCTGGATTTCATGGAATCTATCATCCGAGTCTTTCAGAATATGTACAATCAGAATCTCGTATACAAATGATTTAAAGTCCAACGATGTTGCCCAAGCTGTGCGACATCATTATCTAACTCTGAAGTAAATGAATGATATAAGGATAGACAGGATCCTGCAATTACGATAAAGTTTAAAGTCACTAATGATCAGTTTGATAAAAGTAAATATGAAAGTACAGATGATAATTTTGTACATGTGGTAGATTGTGTTATAAAAAAAGAGAAGAAAATTCTTATGCAGTATCATAAAAGATGACAATGTTATGTATTCCCTTGAGGGAAAGTTGATGCATGAGAAGATATTCTCTATACCGTAAAAAGAGAACTTAAGGAAGAACACGATTTGGATGTCGTATCAATCAAAGAACTTGGAAATTTCAAAAAAATCATCAAATGACGATTACATTGTATGCATATGGTAGAAGTCGAAGTAACGGGAGAAGCTAAAAATCTAGAACCAGAAAAACATCCACAGATGATACGAGCGGAGATTATTCCGTCTGATAATTCCTTATGATTTGCGGTAAAAATTGATGGAACGATAGTAGATGATGACTTTGAGATTATGAATCAATTTTATGATCTGTATGCTTATCATCATCAAATTGCTCAACAAATTTCTGATGAAAAAACTGATGTAAACATCCTCGCATGGACTACCACTCCACGAACGCTTCCTAGCAACATGTTTCTTGCTGTCGGAAAACATATTCATTATTATATGGTCTTTGATAAGAGCGCCAAAGAATATTATATCCTCGCTGAAGCTTTGATAAAACAATATTATAAAAATCCAGATGAATATATTTTGATAAATATTTTGAAATGAGAAGACTTGGTTTGAATAACCTATGAGCCACTTTTCCCATTTATCAATCAAAGCAAAATAGATCAAAAATACAAAGATCAATTTTTCAAAATTATTCCAGCAGAATTTGTCAGTACAGAAGATGGAACCGGAATCGTTCATATGGCGCCATGATTTGGTATAGAAGATTTTGATGCTGTCGCTCAATTTTTACCAAGAGATGATTCCAAAGATTGGCTCTTTATGCCCGTAAATGAATATGGCGAATTTACCGACGATGTTCCTGATTGGAATGGACAAAGTGTTTTTGAGGTAAATAAAGAAGTGATTACGAGATTAAAAAATGAAAAAAAACTTATCGGACAAAAATCCTATAGTCACTCGTATCCGCATTGTTGGAGATGTGAGACGCCGTTGATTTCTAGAGCGTTGACGAGTCGATTTATCAAAGAACCAGAACTGACGTCCATCACGGTACCCAACGCTGAGAAGATCTGATTTGTTCCTGAATCTGTGAAAAATAGATTTATCGATACCTTGAAATCTGCTCCCGATTGGAATCTCAGTAGAAATAGATATCGAGGTTCTCCGCTCCCTATACGGGAGAAAGTCGAAAGTCCAAAGTCTATAAAGTCCTTAAAGTCCAAGACTTGATGACCTGATGACTTGATGACCTTACAGACCGACGATAGGATTGTGATAGGAAAATTGGATGAATTGTACGAACGAAGCAAAACATGATCCAAAAATTTAACGAAGCTTATGTTCCTAAGACATGCGAATAGCAATTATAATTTCCATCATTTGGAAGATAGTAGATGAAATGCTGTATTGAGCGAAGAATGAAGAGCTCAAGCGATCAACTTAGTAACTGATTTGCAGGACACATTAGATGATCTCAACGATGTTGTCTTTATTCTCTCTCCACTCCAAATAGATTTTCTTACCATACAACCATATTTTGAAAAAATATTTGATACGGCTACTGCGAAGAAAATTAGAGATAATTATTATGATGTAGTAGAAAAATATCACAAATTATTTGATGAAAAAAAATTATATGACTATATTATTAGTTCTGGAGATAAAAATAGATTTGAGATTGGGAAAAATATCTATGTAGATTTTAGAACCATGGAATTATTCCTTCCCGACTACCAAGATAAGGAATATGATGGTTTATCAATTCTCTGGAATACTACTAAACATGGTCCGAACTGAGAATCTGTAGAAGAACTTTATCAAAGAACGGAATGATACCTTCTTGATACTACCAAAATAT
>JAPLUV010000003.1 GCA_026397395.1 candidate division SR1 bacterium
CCATCCGTGACAGGACGCGTAAAGAAATTCACAACGTTGTCGGAAGCATTCGAAAGATCTTGGCAAGTCAGAGGAAATTTACTGTAAAACCCGAGAAGAAGCAGACTATATCAGATCGTTACAAACACCGTAAAAATATATCCGCCGATATTAAAATACGCCCACGAACTAAATCTGATTTTGTCTCTCGTTTCGCTTTGCAAATAATAGGCGAGCATCCATATTCACGCATTGATTACCAACACGGAAGCGCCAAGGACATAGTGCATTCGCCCTAGAGAAATTCGTTGTATAATGCTCAGCAAAAAAAGTAATCCACCAAGATATCGGAGAGAAATTTTGCTTATCTGAATATAGAAGAGATGAAAGACGACGAAAAACAAGAGGACGAACAACAGCGATGTTCGCAACATTCCTACACCAAATCCGTAATAAAAAATTCAGAAATACAGTAATGCAGAAGCCACGCCAAAGATAATGGTCTTGATTCGTTTCACCGTAGTCCGGAGAGTAATTTCTTCCTGTAAAGTTTTTTTTATCATAGCGGAAAGAGGAGAGAAATAAAGAAGTCAGCCTTTCGTAATAAAATCCAAAATGCGATAATCATAGCTGGAATAAAGGGTATGAGAAGCTTATTTTGAAACAAGGGAGAGACGGTATTTGTTATTAATTTTGGATATCGATGAACGATAAGTTTTAACACTGCTCGCAAGATAATTCAGATCACACTACTCAAAATAATAAACAAAAGAAAATTATTTACCAGCGATGATCGTCATCGAGTGAGATAATTATAGGTCAAAATAAACGGCAAACCAAGCCCAAGTGATGCTCATAGATAGAGATCTCCTTCACCAAATCATTCGCTTGCTCCGTATCTTAGTTTTGCATATCGCTTTGAAAGAAAATAAATTATGCCAAATCCAACTGCGAAAAAACCCAGGCTCGCCAGCGCTTGTGTCATCGTTCCACCAATTCAGAATATCGATCATCCAATCAATAGAAGCGTTAGTATCATTCGCAATGGCATATGTAATTCATATTTCATCACATCATAGACAATCAGGAGAAAGAATAATCGATTTACAAGACATCGAAAAATAACCGTCCCTATGCCGAAGTTTTGAAACAACAAAAAACTTAAGACAAAAATAATTGCTGACCCCATTTCGAGAATTGGATACAGAGACGGAATTGGTTGCTTACAGTGTTCACATTTCCCCCTTTGGAACAAAAAACTTAGCAGCGGGATTAAATTTCTTCCTTTGAGCGTAGCTCAACAATTCGGGCACTTAGAGCGTCATCGGAGAATCCCTTTAATCGTTTCCTTGTCTACGTTTTCACTGAGTCTAATCAAAAGTACTGAGCCAAGTGATCAGAAGATGAGTCATAAAATAAGTGCAATGATTCGCATCCCAAGAGAGACAAGTAAAAAAAACTACGCTCAATATATAGGAGGCATGAGAAAAATCAAGCCAGAAGTTTGGCTAGTTATTATTTTGCTGCAGGAGAAATTTGCCTTATGAGATAAAGATTTTCTTTTTCAGGAGAGGGCTGTATATGTGATATTTTTAATATCTGCTTAGCTGCAGCTTTGCTAAGAGCAAAAAGTTTCCCTTTGTGAATGACAATGGAATCCTGCTCAAATGTTCAGAGTGTTTCTAGTTGTCTCAAGAGTATTGATGAGGTATCAAATACAATAGGATGAATTCGCGTTCATCCATTTCTCATTATAGGATCAAATCTCCATTGATCTATATCTTGTTTTCTGCTCATGATATCTTTGAAAAAATAAATACGTATGTAGCTAAAAAATAGCTATAGCATTTCAAGAAGATTACAAAAGAATCTCTCGAAAAAATCTGATCGATTTCTAGGAACAGTACACTGCCACAAGAATTCGATTCAGATTCTAACAAATAGTAAGGATATTACAGCTGTTTAACAACATCCCATAATTCCTCAGGCGCACTTTCCATCGAAAGCATGCTGATACATTTACGGTCCAGAAGTTCCTTTTGAATATTCTCGTGAGAGAAAATTAGTTTGGGAAGTTCAGCAAATGTCTCTGCATTATCAGCTGGAAGTGCATTCTTGATTTCATCTATTACTTCAATAGTTTGCGTTTTATCATCACCATTAAGGATGACAAAAGCGATAACAAGTTCCAAAACATCTTCGCCTTGCATAGCAGCAATTGCCGACTCAATAGTCGGAAAGTTACAACAAATGATGTTGTGCTTACTTTCTATGACAATCACTTGTTCATAGGGCCAGAAGTTTTTTGGATCAAAACCGATAAAAATGATTGTTTTTTTCATGTAATTAATCTTTAAATTTGACATTATGTTTAGAACACAGATAATATACATATTCTCCTCAAAAGCAAGAGAACTCTTTTTCTTTCCATCTTGCAATTTTCTCTCAAATAACTATGACTTTCCCTGCTATTTAGAACTTACCTGCCTGCCGGTAGGCGGGGATGGGAGAACTCCGTAGCTTGTACGGAGTATGCTTAGACCTTAGATTAAGGTTTTTGAAATACAAAAACCCGCTAACTCATCAACTCTTTACTCCGTTAACTGAAATATGGCAAGTAAATACATCCATCAGGAGTCAGAAAAGAAACGACAATCCTACCGAGAAGAAAAGCAGATTTATGCGTTTTCATCAGACGAGACCAAACCCGTCTATTCGATCGATACCCCTCCACCAACCGTGTCAGGGAAGATTCATATCGGACATATTTTTTCCTATACCCAGGCGGAAATTATCGCGAGATTCAAGAGAATGTCTGGATTCAATGTCTTCTATCCTATGGGCTATGACAACAACGGAATTCCAACAGAACAATTAGTTGAGAAAGAATTATGAATTAACATCAAAGACGTCGAGCGCAAAGATTTTATCGAAAAATGTTTAGTCGTCGCAGATACATACAAAATAAAATACGAAAATTTACGAAAATCACTTGGACTTTCCGTAGATCGAAAGAGGTGTTACACGACAATTTCTCCTGAAGTACAACAATTTGTCCAACAAACATTCGTGAAATTATATAATGAATGACATATCGTATTCAAAGATTTTCCTGCTTTGCGATGCACCAAAATGCAAACAACACTTGCGCAAGCGGAGACAGAGGAACAAGAATTTAATGAATTTTTCAATTATTTAAATTTTACGCTAGACTGCGGAAGTAAGCTAGTGATTGCCACAACAAGACCTGAATTGTTACCGGCCTGTGTAGCTGTCTTTGTTCATCCCGACGACAAGAGATTCGAAAAATACGTCGGCAAAACAATTACAACACCACTTGGAATTACTGTGCCGGTATTGGCTGATGATAAGGTGAAAATGGACAAGGGAACTGGTGTGGTAATGTGTTGTTCCTATGGCGACGAAACTGACGTCTACCGGATCAAAAAACATAATTTGGGAGAAAAAATTGTTATCGACAGATATGGCAAGATGCAAAATTCATGAGTGCCAGAAATCGATGGCATGAAAATTTCTGAAGCGAGAGAAAAAATTATGGAACTTTTAGAAGCAAAATGATGAATTGTAGAAAAAAGAGATCCTATTATTCAATCCAAACAGATCTCCGAAAGAGGAAAAGTGCCTGTCGAGATTATCCCAGTCAAGCAGCGGTTTGTTAACCTCTTAGATAAGAAAGAATTATTGCTCGCACAAAATGATAAGATGCAACGACATCCAGAATTTATGAAAAAAAGATCAAACGATTGGATAGAAAATCTCCAACGAGATCGAAATATTTCTAGATCAAGAAAATACGGAATACCAATTCCGGTCCGATATACCAAGACGGGAGAAATTATTCTTCCAAGCGAAACGCAATTATCCACAGGACTCGTTGATCCTACCGTTGATATTCCCGAAGGTTATAGTGCCGATGAAGTGATAGGAGAAACATTAGTGCTCGATACACGATTCACGTCATGATTGACACCACAAATCAATCAGTTATTTCTCAAGAGAGACGGATTTACGCAAAATATTTTGCCTATGGATTTGAGGCCACAGGCACATGATATTATTCGTACTCGATTACTATATACGACTTTACATAGCTATTTTGCATCAGGAGAAATTGCGTTCAAGGATGTTATGATGTCAGGATTTTGTCTCGCAGAAAAAGGTGAAAAATTTTCCAAATCCAAGGGAAATGCAAAGTTTGATCCAGAGCAAGTGATTGCTACGCGATGAGCCGATGCAGTTAGATATCGAGCTTCGGGAGGGCAGTTAGGGAAGGACATTCTCTTCGATGAAAATGAATTTAAGATCGGACAAAAATTAATTACCAAACTTCGAAACGCAGCAAATTTTGTCTTTATGAATCTAGAAGACTATGACAGAAATACGAAGTTAGAAGAAAAAGATTTATATCCCATCGATCTTCGAATCATCAATCAGATTAATAAAACTTCCAAGGCCATGACCGACTATTTGAATAATTATGAATACGGTCTTGCTAAGATAGAATTTGAAAAATTCTTCCGACATGATTTCTGTGATAATTATTTGGAAATCGTCAAAGATAAAATTTACAAAGCAGAAAAATATTCCAATGGGGCTCAACAAAAAATTTCTGCGCAATTTGCGCTCTATCATAGCTTATTGGCTATCATTAAATTAATCGCTCCTTACCTGCCTTTTGTGACAGAAGAATTATATCAGACCTATTACAAAGACAACATTACATCTGACTCACTTCACGTTTTATCCTATCCAAATAACGACATCTTTCCTATCACGCAGGATATGAAAAACATTTCCTCTGCAGTAGAGGAGTTGTTGATTATCGTAGAAAAAGTTCGCTGATACAAGACAGAGAAACAATTGGGATTAGGGACAGAATTAGCACATTTAGAAATCGCTTCAAGCATAGATCTATCACAATTCGCTGATGATATCACTTCAGTAACTAGAGCCCAGAAGCTAAGTTTCAAACAGTGAGAACAGACAGAAATCAAAGTAGATTAAAAAATATTTTTATATGAGAAACGCCCGGCAATTTGCCGAGCATTTTTCTTTAATGTTTGTAACAATAAGGAGAGAGAGTTCTCCAAATGTATCCATCAGGATTAAATACCTCCCATGGTACACTTGCTTCATTCGGATAGATTACCGTTTTGAGTTTGTTTGGCGATAACTTTAACAAGTGAGAATGAAGTACAAACGCGGCCATTTCATCTTCATCGCTCAATAAACCAGAGACACCAATCAAAACCATAATCCAACCATACTTGGCAATCAAACCACCAGGGAATTCACACTTTTTGGGATCTGCACCAATCCGTGAGGAATAATATCCTTTCTCAAATGCACGGCCAATTTTTTCCGATGAAAGGTGCA
>JAPLUV010000009.1 GCA_026397395.1 candidate division SR1 bacterium
ATAGCAAAAGAAACCTGAGCATCGTCTACGACTATTGCTAGAGTTGCGAAATTTCTTAAGTGAACGTATGGTGGGTATAGAAGGGTTTTACAACAATAGATTGACTTTTTATAGATAATAACTATGCTAGGTTATTGTTTATTTCATATTTTTTTGTAAATGTGACGTGGATGTAAATGACCTTCAAAGGGTTCTCTTAGTATTGATACGCAGTCTACCCGTTGAAAATATGGTATAGAACATAAATTTTTCCGACAACCTCATTTACCACCTATGGTGGAAAGACAAAAAAATGATTGAGAATTTTTGGTAAAATTCGAAAATAAATTTGGACCTATTGCTATTAGAAAGCGTGTAATTGAAGATTGGAAAAAAAGACTCCAGTGAAATGAGTATCAACACAATCCAGATAAATATACTAGATATATCAATGAAAAATATATTAGCACTTTTCTTCCTCAATTAGAAATTTCTAAGGAAGCTGTCATCAAAAAAAATTGTCCTGGTTGCCCTTTGATTGTCAAAAATGATTCTAAGGAATATGATCTTCCTGTGGATATTTTTTGGAGCTGTTTACATGTCGATCTTACTTCTAAATTCCAAGATCCATCTGATATTATAGCTAACGTTCAGACATTTCTTGAGATTTTTGGTACGAAAGTTACTGTTCAAGAATAGTATATTTCATTATTCGTTATGTTTTTTACTAGTCCTTTTCATTATTATGGGCAAACATACAAAATGAAAATTTAGATCAGATTTTCTTAAACTCAATACTGGCGTCAATCATGTAAATACTGGCAAGCTACAGTCTTCCAATAGGACTTCTTCAGATCAAATCAAGCAGGTGTATAATCAATCACATGCACTAGATTTTGATGCATGAAAGTTTGGTCATATATTGATACATGAACTTACATGAGGTCTTAGAGCTGATTTGATACAGCGCTTTTTTTCTGTTCTTCAAAAAGTGGATGAGGTTTCTATTGCAGTCAATGATGTTGAAACTCCTATTATAGAACAAGATACTCGTATTTTTGTAAAATATGAAAGAAGAGAAATGTGGATTTATGCTAAAGTATTTTGGGCTATGTTGTCTAGGCAAGTTAAAGATCCATTTGATAGATATACAGATTCTTATGAAAGATTGGAAAAACTTTTGGAGAGTAGAAAAATAGCGATTGATTTGGAAGAATGGACAGATTAATTTATCCTAATTTTCTCGCAAAATAGTTTTCTTTGTTTTCAAATTTTACTTCGATACCAACATCTCTTCATAATATTTCTGAAAATATTTTCTGGATATGAGTAATGTTTTCTGGCTTCTTGAGGCCCATTTCTGAAATTTTATTGATGGCGATAATTTTTATTTTATTCTCGCCGACTTCGTCGATGATGATTTGATTATGTAAATTGTCTCTAAATGATCCTGGTTCAAGTTTATCCAAAACGCTCTTTAACAAGCTATCTGTGTCCGTAGTATCAACGTGAGTTGGTTCAGATTCTTTTTTTTCTGTTGAGGGTTGAGAAGTTGAGAGTTGAGGAGTTTCAATTTTAGTTGCTTGTGTATTACGCACTTCGTGCTGTGTATTAGCTTGGGCGTGTATTGGTTGTGTATGTATTGGAGTCTCATTTCATTTGTTTAAATGTTTATTTAATGCGATTTTGTAGACGATGGTTGGATAGGGATAATATCTGATGGTGGAAATAATTTCCGTAAATGCTTCGCAGACATTTGCCAAGAAATCGATGTCCAATAAGAAGCGCTGGTCGATATATGTTAATACTTGTTTAGCAAAATTATAGAGGTCAACTCATTGATCGTGAATCTCATCTATCTTGTGAAAAATGTCTGGCTTGTCTCATTTTTTGATCAAAGACAGAAAATCCTCTATCATACTTTCTGGTGCGACACCAAGAAACTTAGTAATATGGTCTTCGTTAATTTCTCCCAATACACTAACTTGATCAATGTATTTTACTGCATCACGAACACATCATTCAGCAATTCTCGATATGACTTGCAGCGCTGATGGCGAGTAGATAAGTGATTCTTGGATACAGATATTTTCCAGATGTTTGGTCATATCTTCATCGTTTACTTTCTTGAAATTGAACACTTGGCAACGTGAGATAATGGTCTCTAGGACTTTGTGGATTTCTGTCGTTGCAAGAATAAAGCAGACATTGGCTTTGGGTTCTTCTATGGTTTTGAGTAATGCGTTAAATGCGCCTTTACTGAGCATATGGACTTCATCTATGACATAGATTTTCTTCTTCAAAGCTGTTGGTGGATAGACGGCTTTGTCCAAAATTTCTTCTCTGATATTGTCTACACCTGTATGCGACGCAGCGTCTATCTCCACATAATCGAGGGTCTTGCCTTCGTTGATTGTTGTACAATTGATACACTTGTTACAAGGATTTCCATTTTGCAAATCCAAACAGTTTATCGCTTTGGCAATAATTCTGGCAGCAGTGGTTTTCCCTGTTCCTCTAGGTCCAAATAAGAGATAGTTATGATGCATCTCTCTAGCACTTTGCATCTGAGCTTTGAGAATCTCGGTAATATGTTCTTGTCCAATAATGGTATCAAAAGTTTGTGGACGATATTTGTTGGCTAATGACATCTTGGCTTCTTGTTGAATAAAAAATAAATTGTTCCGAATTGCACCAAAATAATTTATGAATTATTAAATTTTAAAATTCTACAATTAATTCGGTAATTAGGAATAATTAGAACATTCGAACATTCCTATGAAGTAGGTTACATATTTCGTTGGGAATTTCAATCACAAGGGAGAGGATATTTATTGGCTTTTTTGAGATAAATGACTAGGAAAAAGAGACTATCTTTGAGAAGTGCATTTGTTTGGTGCAGTATCTTTTTGATATATTACTTTGTATATACACTTCTGATCTTGGTATAGATTGTCTCAGAAATGTCTTTGAGAATTGCTTTGAGTTTGTCTCGGTCGTATCCTCTGGTCATGATACAGAGAATATATGGATGTTCTGGATAGTAGACAATGCCACAATCATGGAGCTGTTTTTGGTCTTTGCCATTGGCTCCTATGATGCCTCTTTCACCAAATTTGTGAGCAAACTGTCTGTTTGATGGAAGTCCTGCTTTGATGCCCTCGTCAAACTCTGTGTTGTTGAGCAACGTCAACGCCCATTCAGAATCCTTTTGGTTGAGATACGAAGAATTAAAGAGTACTCTAAAAAATACAGAATAATCTTTGACGGGAATGTTGTTATCAAATGAGGTGCCACTGGATGCAGGGAATCCCATTCATAAATCGTAGAAGGTGTTTTCTATATATTTGATGTCGATATTTTCTTGTAACATAAGTGATGCTGCATTGTCTGAATAGGTTATCATTCTTTCGATGAGTTCTCTGAATGTATATGTTTTGCCATTTTCTAGTGCTTTAGCTGGTTTCATATCTTGTGTATATGGATCATATTCTTTACTTGCGTCATATATTACACTCTTGTCCAAGAATCACTTATCTTCTTCTGCTTTTTTGAGATAGGCAATCATGATAGGTAATTTCATAAGACTTGCAGGTGAAAAATATTCATTTTCATTAATTCCTATCCGGTCGCCATTATTCAATGCTCTGTAGTAGACTGAAACATGCTCGGTATCTCATCTTTTTAATTTTATATTTACATAGTCTTCAATGATTGATTTAAAATCTATTTCTTTTTCTTTCATAATATCTTCACCTTCGTGGTATTTGATAATAGGATTGAGTAGTCCATATTCTCTCAATGCTTTTGCTAGTGGACATCCACTGCGAGAAATGATCCAAGATATAATAAACGCGATAACAAAGGCTGCCGCTATATAACAACACCATTTCTTGTTCTTGGAAAGAATATTCATCTTTTCGTTTTTTATACAAATAAATAGATAAGTACTTCTATTATTTGATTTGACTGATATAAAAAATAGCTATTAGGTATATAATTGCAACTAAAATAGAGAGATTTTTTTATTGATTTTTCCTGGAAAATCAGTATAGTTTACAGCAAGCAAGAGCAAGTTATTCTACGTGAATACACTCTCCACTTTCATCGGGGTTTTTTCTTTTCGTGGAAAAATTATGCGAGCTTAGTAAACAAAAAATAATTATTCATCGGATCAAAAGATCCACAATACACACAATTTATGGCAAAAGACCAAACAAAACAAACAGTATTTGCTATTGTAAATTTAGTAAATACAGAAGATCAAATGAGAAACACGATTACGTATGCGGCAGATTTAGCTAAGCATAAGAAGTGCGATTTGATCCTTCACCCCAAACACGAGGAAAGTCCCTATTCTTTTCCTCAAGCTACAGAAGTAATTTCTAAGCTTGCTGATACGATGGGATTTGCTCATACCCTTTCTCAACAGGCTCCTAGCTTCTTTACTTCTATCCATAGAATTGCAGAGAAGCAACAAGCTGTGTCCATTGTGATTGGAGTGAGTGAAAAAATTACAAAAAAAGTAAGTAAACAGGAATTTAGCGATACTATGTGGGATGTGGCAAATCGCTCTCACATTCCTATCTATCTGGTTCCCAAGAAAGCGAAGTTTGATCCAGCTTCAGAGATTACGATTGCGGTAGATGCTAATCGTACTATCCAGAAAGCAGCATTTCTGAACGGATTTACTACAAAAGACACGATTGTTCATCTCTTTATTGAGAGTACAACGGACCCTATCAGGCAAAAAAGAATAAATTGGACAAATGAAAAAATTGCTGCTTATCTATCTCGTCATGATATTTCTTTTGTACCAACAATTGCTCGAGAAGAGCATAATTATTCTCAACACTTGATGAAATTTGCAGCCAAAAAATCAAAACTTTTGATAATAGAAGTTGCTTCTACGCTTGATAGTGACCTCAAAGAGCATTTACAGAGAGTCCTCTTTGGTAAACATCAAGAGTTTGCTGTTCTCTTACTGAGAACGGAAGACTATACGCTTACTACTTATCGTTAAATCATCTTCTTTGCCTATCGTTTTCGTGTGGCGAAGTATACTATTTTGCGCCGGGCGAGATCCCGGCATTTTTTTATTATTGAAAATTTTTTCTAAATGAAAATCTCCAAGCTTGATGCAGCGAGGAGATTATCTGCCATGGTTTTTTTGAAGTTAATTAATCTTCTTTACTTAATGCATGTAGAATTTTGTATTCTTCACCATTATGTATCAAAATATCTTCAAATAAAGAAACTTTTGATACCTTTATTGGTTTTTTTTTAGCATTATCACCATGTTTTCTGATTACAATTTCTTCATTCCAGTCTTTTGTAAGTTGAGAGTTTTTGTCATTATCTATGACCATCATTTTCTCCCAATTTATATTAGACAATGGTGTAATTGTCATATGCATATTCATAATAATTCCTCCTTTTGTTAGTTAATTGTTTTTTATAATATACTTATTTTATACTTAAAGTCAACTTTACCTTCCAAATTAGATCAAAAGTTGTCTCTAGTCCAATTAGTAGGATATCTAATTTAATAAAAAAATGGGGATATCTTTCAATCTCCATCTCTTTCTAAGGCGATTGATAATCGCCCCTACATTATTTTTGAAATTCTACCAATCTGGTCTTGGTCTACGAGGAGCGGAGCTTGGTCTACTTGGCCTTGCTGAACTCCCTCATGAAAAACTAGATGTTCTTGATTTATCTCCTGCGGGCTTCCCACCAGGGCGGGCAGGTCTATCGCCGTATACTGGCTTGTCACCGTATGGTCTTGTTGTTCCTCCTGGTTTTTTATCCCCAAAGGTTGGTTTATCTCACCATGGTTTTCTATCGCTCGCTGGCTTCCCACCAGGGCGGGCAGGCCTGTCACCGTAAGCTGGTCTATCTCAGAATGACTTTCTTTCGCCATAAGGCTTTCTCTCACCAAATGGCTTCCTTTCTCCATAAGGTCTACTACCATATGATCTTCATCATCCAAATCTATTTCCTCCACCACTTCTACCTTCTTCCTTAGCTCTACTGACAATTGCCTTTTTGCCATGAAATACTTTGAGAACAAAGGCATCTATAATTTTTTCTGCATTTGATGTCGCTGTAGAGATGAACGAAAAGTCATCCATGATTCTCATATCATTAATCTCGGTTCCTGGTACTCCAGATTCTTTCTCTATCAATGCAAGGAGCGAACGAGGATCATATCATAATGTCTTACCGACGGCGATGAATAATCTACTTTGTCCGCTAGATGATCCTGGGCCAACAGATGAAATTTCGCTATAGGTATTTTGAGAGAAATCATGTTCGTAATTTATTTTCAAAAGTCCTGCAATGACTTCGCGAGGATCTGCTTCTGTCAAAAGAAAATCTGCGATGTCGAGGTAATCCTTGAATTTTTCCCCACTGATCGTTCATTGGAGGTCAGTTTTTAGGTTGTTTTTTTTGCTCTCGATAATGTCCGTAACCTTTGGCATTACTCATTTTTTGATGTCTGTTTTGGTGATCGCTTTGATAGTAGACATCTGTCTATATTCTCTTGGTGAGATGAAAGTGATTGCAATTCCTGCCTTACCAGCTCTTCCTGTTCTGCCAACTCTGTGGATATATCTTTCAGCATTTTGTGGCATAGAATAATTGATCACATGCGTTACATCATCGACATCGATTCCTCTTGCTGCCACATCTGTTGCAACCAATGTGGTAACTTTTTTATCTTTGAACATTTTCAATACTCTTTCTCTTTGCTTCTGTTGTAAATCGCCATGTAATCCTTCGGCGTTGATTCCCTTGTCTATGAGCTTCGTTACCAATAGATCTACATCAGCTTTGGTATGACAAAAGACGATACCATAAAAATCCTGAGCCATATCTATGATTCTGCGAAGGGCTTCAAATTTATCTTTTTCTTGCACTTCTAAGAAACTTTGGTCAGTAGAAGCAACGGTAGATTGCTCGCTTTTGACGGAAACGAGATCATATTCTCCGATATATTTTTTTGCAATATTCAAAATATTTCTTGCCATCGTTGCAGAAAATAATAAGACTTTTTTCTTATCGTTGGTTTGTTTAAAGATTTTCTGGATGTCATCTTCAAATCCCATATCTAGCATCTCATCTGCTTCATCGAGGATGAAATATTTTAATTCTTGAATCTTTAATGTACCTCTATCAAGATGGTCCATAATTCTTCCTGGCGTCCCCACTACGATATCTACACCTCTTCTAAGTGCGTCCATTTGGATCGTATAGGATTGTTTTCCATAAATGGTAG
>JAPLUV010000038.1:0-22136 GCA_026397395.1 candidate division SR1 bacterium
GTTGGTTGATGAGCGTTCTAATTTCGTCTTTTTGTTGTTGATCTACATGAGCGAAGATAGTCCCATAGACGGGATGCTTTTGTAAATCAGAAAAATAAGGAACGAATCATTTCTGCTCTTCCATATTGGTAATAATATTCAAAATCTGTTCAATTTCTTTGTTGTTCATCGGCTTCCTAGAATGATAAAAGTTCTCTGCGTTCACGATAAAAGCTCCCCACGGCCTGCCGGGGTCGCGATAAAATGATAAATTATTTATTCTTTCTTTTTTTTAATCGAATGTGTTTGATTGCATCAAATCCAAGCGTAGACAAGATGAATCCTAGAGTAGGAACTATTGCATTCAATCGTGGATGAGCTAACTTCGCTGTATAAAAGAAGATGATAATGACAATATAGGTGAGCAACGCAATGATTAATTTTCTTGCTCAGCTTCTTTCCCAAGCTTTATCGGCTTCGACGCGAGCATTCCTTGCTTTAATTTCGTCGATTTGTTTTTGTAGATCGTCCATAGGTTCCATAACGAATAAAAACCCTCTAGCGAGGATTCTTCTAAACTGAAATGAGCATAGATATTTGCTTTCGTATTTCAAGGATAGTTTGTGGAATGTACGAATATTTTTCAAATTGTTCCAAATTATTCCAAATTAATTTTAAAATTCTAAAATTTTTAAATTTTGTAATTGTTTTGGTAATTAGGAATAATTCGTGAATTTGTAAATTTCTACTGTATATCCGCCCCATCAATAAAATACCCGCCATTATAGGTATCTTTTCTTATCTTTCCTACTATGGAAACGGGTCTTGCTCATCTAATAATTGTCGCATCGACGTCTTCTCCCTTGCCTCGAAACATTGCGGTAAGTTTTTTATCGCCAAATAGGGTATGGAGTTTGAGATGAGTTTTGGTCTTGTTTCCGACTTTTTCTACTTTTTGTATCTGTACGTCTTCCAATAAAAAGATAGGTTCTGGATTTCCTTCTCCGAATGGTGCGAGTTTCTGTATCTTGGCTAGGGTTTCGTTGTCTCGTTCGTGATGATAGATTTTGGTATCGATTTTGACCGTCTTGATAAGGTCAGCTTCTGCAATGCAAGCATCACAATGATTCTGAAAGTGTACAATGAGTTTGTCCAGATGTTCTAATTTGACCGATAATCAGCCAGCGCCTCTATGACCACCAAATCTTACTAGAAGTTCACTTGCTGAGCTAATCATTTCAATGACATTAAAATATTCTGGGCCTCTGAGCGAAGCTATTCAAAGATTTTTTTCTTTATCAATTTTCAAAATCATGCATGGCTTGGTATATTTCTCTGTTAATCTGCCGGCAACGATACCAACAATTCATTCGTGAAAATCTTCGTGGGTCGCGATGAGTATTTTTTCGTCGAGTTTAATCAGGGTTTCTGCTCTTTTGATAGCTTCGTCTTGCATTTTTTTCCTTTCACTATTAATAATTTCTATTTTATCTAAGTGTTCAATTTGCTTCTCGCCAGAATAGAGGAGTGCCTTCAAACTATCGTAAGGAGATTCAATTCTTCCTCCTGCATTAATCCTTGGCCCAATAACGAAGCCGATATGAAAGGTATCTACATTGTCTTTGAGATTTAAATAATTCAAAAATCATCTAAGCGAAGTTGGAAGATGCTGTTCACTTTTGTTTATTAATTCTAATCATCTTTTTACGATGACTCTATTTTCGTGAAGAAGAGGGACAACGTCCGCTACGGTACCGATAGCAACGACAGGCAAAAAGTAGTTGAAGATTCTGTTTTTTTCTTCTTTACTAAGGTTAGACTTTTCCGTTAAGGCGAGAATAAGTTTAAACGCTACTCCGACGCCAGCCAATCCTTTAAAGATATAGTCAGGAGAAATTAATGGAGTAATCACGGCAAAAGCATCAGGAATCTTTTCTCCATGCTGATGATGGTCAGTGATAATCATATCTATTTTTTGTTCTTTGGCATATTTCGCTTCTTCTACGGCTGAGATGCCGTTATCTACGGTGATAATGAGCGTGCAACTTTTTGCCTTGATATCGTCGATATGTTTCATTTTCATCCCATAGCCATCCAGAAGTCTGTCAGGATATTGGATACTGATATTTTCGTATTTCATAAATTTAATGAAAAATCTGTAGAGAATATAGCTGGAAGTGATTCCATCGACATCATAATCTCAGAAGATCATAATCTTCTCTTTGTTTTTCATAGCCAAAATAATCCTTTCGACGGCTTTCTCCATATCATGAAGCAGAAATGGGTCTCACCAATAATCTCCTAATTTCGGATCGAGAAAAGAATCGATGTGGTCATCGATATGTCTTACTTTGAAGAGTCTGGTCAGTAGATCTTCTTTGGGGTTATCGTAAATCAACTTGAAGTTCATAATATATTAGAGCGATTGAAACTAGAAAGGAATTGAATTAATGGTTATTATGCCCTGACGGGCTGTAATGTATTGTTATTACGCTTCGCTGTAACGCGTTGTGGGGTAATTATAGATTTCCCAGAAATGATTACAAAGGGAAAATAAAATAAAAATGATCCTCAATCAGAGAATCATTTTTATTCGTGCAAATGAATTTCATTTACGTAGGAAAACCATTTTTCTTGAGTACCTTTTTGAAAGTATCTCTTTTGTCGGAAATTTCTCTTAGTTGGAATGAAATCGCTGCTTTGTATCTTTCCATCATATCTTGTACCTCTGTTTTTTTGAGGAGATGGCATTCAGCAACGTTTGTTTCTTCCTTATTTATTTTCCTCCAAACTTTGTTTCCGGTGGTTATAGAAACTTTTTTGATGTGTAGCAATGGTATTAATGTATTCTTCCATTGCTCAGGATATTTAACATATTCAGTTCCTGATAATATCTGATATGTTCCTTTTTCCTTGTCGATTACTTTGGCGACTTCTCTTCTTCCGTAGCGATTTTTTTTTGTATTCCATTGGATTAAGAAATATTGCCCATTTTCCAGATTGTTGAAATTAATTCTTTTCATGACTTTTATATTAGACCTATACTATATATATTTTCTTCTGTTTTGCAATAATAAAATAAAAAGCACTGAAAGAAATGCAGTCAGTGTTTTTTGTATGTAAGCTCTTATACCGTCTGTTTTTGAAACCATAAATTACTTCGTTTGCACTCGTACTTTATGTGTCAAAAATCGTCGTTATAATTTCGACGTTCTAAAACCCTCAGAAAGATGTCGGGTTTTCGTGGCGTCTCAATTATTACCTCTTTTAAGTATTGAATTATATTTGAGTTGAGTCTTCCATATTCTTAAGAAGAGCGCCAAGATAGGCTTCATACAGCCTATGTAAATAAACAATCATTCCTGTTCATTCAGATAGATTATATAGAACTTGACGCTCTTCGGGGTTCCATCCGATCTTTTGGGGTAAAAGATCTAGATAGAGTTTAAGGAGGAAATACCTCCACCATTTCTACCTATCGTAGGTGTAGTGACCATACGTTAAGTAATAACGGTAACTCAATTATACTCCAGAATCTTTATATTACAAAAAAAAGAGCCCTGCTGGGCTCTCTGTCAAGTATTTTGGATTGACTTTTGTGAATATTAATTCCTAATGATACAATTTGAGGCTATGGTGATAGCTTTTGGTTATCTTGAGGGGGAATTGAGAGTTTATTCCTATGCCTTCTATTTATTCCTTTCTGTTGAGATATGAGCTAATCTTTGCAGCCAATTCATAATTTTCATCTTCTATACATTTGTTTTTTATGACAATTAATTCTTCATCTTTTACTGGAGGAACTTCTTTTGCATCCAAAGCATCTTCTACTTTCTTTTGAAGTATATGTTGATATCTCATGTGCATATGATCTTTTGGTCATCCAAATAAATCCAATATATCATCATTTGAAAAAGAAGTAATGTTTAGTCATCACTCATTATCTTTCTTGTCTTGATCTGCTTTTATGTTAGCTTCTGTTAACGCTTTTTTGAATACGGATTCCCATGATTCTCCTCTTATATGTATTACTGTATCGAAGTGCCCTTTGTATGAAAGTCATAAGCCATAATCATTTTTTTGAGGATTATTATCTCGTATAGATATATGAAATCCTAGTTTTGCAAATTGATCCTTATATTCTCCTCTCAGATACATGAACTCAGGAGATCTTTCCCATAGTTCTTTCTCCCATTTTTTATTGCTCTCCTGGCTACGTCTCAATTCTTTTAAAGATTTTTCAAGAGCTTCGTCGATAGAATCTCATCGGTTATTTCATGGCATGTTATCATCGATGTCGCGGAGTGTGATTGTGTATAGATATTTTTGTCAATACATGCGACTAATGCTCACTTTTTCTACTTTTACGTTATTCTTTTCAAGCCATTCAAATTTATCACTAATGATTTCCTCTTTTGTAAGAGCACTCATATATGCTAATTCTTTCTTTTCTAGATCGGAATGGCCAGATGAAGCGAGTCGACTATAAATCCTTTTGGTAAAGGATTCGGCGTCTTTTTCCTCTTGTTGTATATATGCAAGCTTAGAAAAATCTATTGTTGAGATGCCTATAATATCAGGATATATTTTACTTTTGAATGTTGCCTCTAGCATTTTATCCTGCAAGGTGCTATTTTCTTTTATATCTTTATATTTTTTCTCTATTTGAAGGGTTTCTGCCGTGAGCGTTCACCGCCCGGCTTCATTGATATATGCTTGGAGGTTATCTTTACTAAAATCAAATTTCTCTACAATTTGTTCGATAGTATCGAGAGATTCTTCTGATGGGGATGATGAAGGAGTGGCTTTCATAAGATATATTAATATATAAACAATATCATTATATCTATATATTTTATTTTGTCAAAAATATTGCTTCTATACTAATCCCTGCTGGATCATGGCATCAGCTACTTTTTTAAATCCGGCAATATTGGCTCACTTGATGTAATTGACGTAATCGCCTTCCTTTCCATATGCTACACATTGAGCATGGATATTTTTCATGATATTTTGTAATCTTTCGTCAACTTCTTCACTAGTTCGTGATAAGCGCAGGCTATTTTGACTCATTTCTAGTCCTGAAGTTGCTACTCATCCAGCATTAGATGCTTTGCCTGGAGAGAATAAGACCTTTGCCTGATGAAAGACTTCAATAGCTTCTGGTGTAGATGGCATATTTGCTCATTCACCGACAGCGATGACTCAATTAGTCACCAAAAGTTTCGCATCGTCACCATCCAATTCATTTTGTGTCGCGCAGGGGAGTGCTATATCAGCTTTTACTTCCCATGGCTTCTTGTCTGCGATGAATTGTGCTCCAAACTTGTCAGCATATTCACTTATTCTTCCACGTCTGGTATTTTTCAAATCTTTGATAAATTCTAACTTTTCTTGGGTGATTCCATCTTTGTCATAGATATATCCTGAAGAATCAGAAGCGGTTACCACCTTTGCTCCTAGGTGAAGACATTTTTCAATGGCATATTGAGCTACATTTCCTGAACCTGAAACGACAACGGTTTTATTTTTAAATGTTTCATTCTTGGTAGCCAACATTTCTTGGACGAAATAGACTAATCCGTACCCTGTCGCTTCTGTTCTGATGAGGCTTCCACCTCGATTCAATCATTTCCCAGTTAATACTCCCGTAAACTCGTTTCTAATTTTCTTATATTGGCCAAACATGTAGCCGATCTCTCTTGCACCTACTCCGATGTCGCCGGCAGGTACGTCGGTATCCGGTCAGATGTATTTAGATAATTCTGTCATAAAGGACTGGCAGAATTTCATCACTTCTGCGTCCGTCTTTCCATGGGGGTCGAAGTCGCTTCCTCCTTTTCCTCCTCCCATAGGAAGCCCGGTTAAACTGTTTTTGAAGATTTGTTCGAAGCCAAGGAATTTTAAGATACTGAGGTTTACCGTTCCATTAAATCTTAATCCACCTTTGTAAGGTCAGATGGCACTGTTGAATTGGACTCTGTATCATCTATTGACTTTGATTTCTCCTTTATCGTCCATCCATGGTACTCTAAACATAATCGTCCTTTCTGGTTCTACTAATCTTTCCAAAATCTTTTCTTTCTCGTACTGAGGATTTTGCTGAACGAAGTCGTGGATAGACTCGACCACTTCCGTTACGGCTTGGATAAATTCTGGTTGGTTTGGGTTTCTGTCTTGTACAGATTGCATAAAGGTCTTTGTGTCAAACATTATAGAATGATAAAATGATAAAATGATAAAATGATGAAGTGATAAATTTTACTCGCACTGTTGCGTGCAGATTTTTAAGTGTTTATTATGAAGCAGAGCATCAGCTACTTTCTTGTTGGCGTTTTGTAATATTCTACAGAAGGTGGATGCTGAGATTTTCATCTTCTTGGCTGCTTGGATCATAGGAATCTTTTCGTAATCAGACAATCTGATTGCTTCGTATTCATCTAGTCCAAGTTCTATAATTTCCTTTTTTGCTTTCTTGGAAAGGGTAGGACCGAAGAGCTGGCAAACGGGAACACATTTAATTTTTCTTTCTTTTTTAGTTCTGGCCATATTAGACGAATAAATGATAAAACGACTAAACGAATAAACGATGTCGGTTAATTATATAATGAAATATATTTCATAATCAAGAGATTTTTACAAAAAGATAAAAGATTTTTTGATAAAAAAATATAGGTCTTTATTTATCTTCCCGTTTTGTTTAAATAATTTGTGTTTTGCTACAAAATGCCTATACTCATAGTAGTATTTTTTACTTCTATTATTATAAAAATATGAATTATGTTGAAGTAACGCAAATCTCATATGGAAAGAGAATATGAGGCGCGATTAAATGAATTTTCTTATGACTACTTTTGATTGTTGGAGCAGTTATATTGTTGTGGCGAAATGAATGAAGAACTATCAATACAACTATCGCTTTGAAAGAATGAGAAAAGATTACTGTGAATTGATCTATTTCACCTATTAATACTACATTAGAATGAAAGCTTATATATATTAATTGAAAGGCTGATACACAAGAGGTGTTGAGAGATACTACGTTCAAAATACAAGAAAATGCAATAAAATTATATAGAAAAGTATCTATGTACCAGTGGAAAGAAAAAGAAGATACAAAGACCCAAGATAATGTGGGTTGATCACAAACACAGACAACAACATATAGTTATGATCAAGTTTGGGATTCTAGTAGAATAGATTCATCTCAATTTAAAGAAGCTTGACATACTAATCCATCTCATCGAACATTTGATGCTCAAGATTCTGTTTCTAGTGATGTGAGAATGTGAGACATAAAATTATCTAATGTGTTTATTGGAAAGATGGATAATGAAAAAATCATCTCCCTTGATTCTACAAGATCTACTACTTTTGATGCAGTCAAAAATATATCGAATGCTAAAATAGTAAATGATGTTATCTATCTATGAAACTGAACTTTGGATAATCCTCAAATATGAGACATACAAATTTCTTTCTATGCTGTTTATCCAGCTGAAGTGAGTGCTATCTGACAACAGCAGGGAGATCAATTGGTCGGATATGTAGCAACAAATAAAAATAATGTTGCATTGTTGGAATATTGAGCTGTATCTATGCCTCAAATGTATATAGATGCACATAATCAAAATAGAATAATAGCTTGGCTGTTGAGATGACTTTGACTTCTTCTTCTCTTTATATGATTTAATTTATTACTTGGATTGATATCTACATTGGCCTCTGTACTTCCTTTCTTATGAAAGATAATGGGATTTGGAGTCTGACTTATATCATTCATTTTGGCCTTAAGTATTGGTTCTCTTGTTATAATGCTCGCTTGGTTATTTGTGAGACCGGTACTATCTATATCTCTCTTATGTGCTCTAATAGTTATCATAACGATGGTTTTAACACAGAATATACCACCAACCAATACATAGTTCTGATAGTCTTGAGAATAACTACTAAATATTATCCTAATCGTCTCGTGATATCTTCTGGTGAAGAATAACTAAGAATATATTATATGTTGAATTACGTGCACTATTCACTAAAAGTAACCCGTCCAAATATGATATTAGTCCGGCTTGCCGGACAGGAAAGTCCTGACACCATACAAGGGTTAACGTCTAACAGACGTTGGATGAAACAAATGACAGTGCCACAGAAACGTAAACTAGCCCGCCTTGGCGGGTGAAAGATGCAACGTGGAGATGACCCCGCCTAGGTGGGGACTACTCCTTCTCAGTTAGGCAGATTGCCTTTCGAGTGGTAAACCATAACCGGTGCAAGCTTACCCTGAGTCATTCTGGGAAAGTGCAATATGCTGGCTATAGGCCGGCTTAGATATATGATATCTCAAAACAGAATCAGGCTTATGATTTGGACACATTTTCAACCGCCAAAAGAACAAATGCAATGCAGTTATTTTGGATGATTGAATTGTACCGACGGATCCAAGAAATTTAATTTCAACAGAACTAAGAGATTAAAAAAATTAGATCAGTCGTGTAAAAATTAAAATTTAGGGCCGTAGCTCAGCGGTAGAGCGGGAGTCTCCAAAGCTCCGCGTCGAGGGTTCAACTCCTTCCGGTCCTGATTTTTTTTAATTTCTAAAATTTTTACCTTATTTTTTTCTGTACAGATTACAAATTCCTTGTTCTTGTTATTCTCTTTGATTAGTGTATAATATTTATTTTATATTATATTATTTGTTTGTTTCATGAGTCTACATACCAGATTATATTCTGATACACATACTCCCTTATCGCCCCTTAAAATTGGTAAATATTCAGCTCCACTTCCTATTGTCCAATGAGCTATGGCCCCTGGCTTTTCTACTTCTCCTCTTGCTGGAGAGGTTGCTCGTCATGGTGGTATTGGTACTTTGCCATCTGCTACATTATATGAGTTATCTCAATATACATATTTGCGGAAAGATGCACTTGAGCAAGCTAAAAAAATACAAAATCCCGTTCCTTTGGAAGTTAAACAAGAAATTTTCCATCAGGTAAACCTAGAATGTATCATACAGGAAGTAAAAAATGCAAAGTTCTTATCTCAATGAAATGGGCTCATTTTTATGAACTTTTTGCATGCGCTTACTGGTTTTAAAGATCAAGTACAGGCTGCTTGCAAGGCATGAGTAGACGGTGTTGTGAGTGGAGCAGGTATTGCTTGGGATTTGCCAGCTATTACAAAAGAGTATCCTGATGTGGCTCTATGAATTATACTCTCTGATCCTAAATGAGTAAAAATCGTTGTAGAAAAACGAATGAAGGATTATGGGAGAACTCCTGATTTTTTCGTTTTTGAAGATCCATCTGTTGCAGCTGGGCATCTTGGTGTAAAGACCTTAGATAAGGTATATGATTCCAAATATTTTTTACAAAATTCTTTGCCGCTTGTTAGGCAATGGTTAAATGATAATCATTGTGAACATATAGCACTTATTGGTGCTGGTGGTATTGTAGATGCTCGTGATGTTAGACAAGTCATTGGGTATGGTGCAGATGGGGTTCAATTGGGAACTAGATTTCTAGCTAGTGAAGAAAGTCAGGCCCATGATAAGTTTAAACAGGCAGTTGTTGATAGTACGGCTGATGATATTGTTACTTACATGTCCAGTGTTGGTTTGCCGGCTAGAGCATTAAGACAGAGCCCTATTCTTACTAGTATGTTGTGAGTTATCGCAGAAAAAAAGACCTGTATTTATGACTGTCTCCGTTCTTGTGGATGGAGGGATTGAAACCAATCTCTTGCTCAGATGTGCATCATCAAAGAACTCATCAAAAGTACTACGTCATGAAATGGAGAATGACTAATGTTTGTAGGTAAATCAGCCTCGAGAATTTATGATATTTTGAGTGTAGAACAGATAATGAAAACGCTTGCTGCATAATTATTTTTTTGTTGTATTTCTTTTTTGAAACGGTACAACGTATCTGAATTTTTATTGCGTTTGCTTGTTTCATGGTCGTGGATATTGCTGGTATACAGATGAATGCTTCGTGGAAGAATGTTTTGGCGGTAGAATTTCAGAAACCTTATTTTGCTGAAATCAAAAAATTTCTCTTACTAGAGAAAGAATCCTGACAAGTTGTCTATCCGAAATGACCAGATATTTTTAATGCATTTAATTTAACTCCGTTTGATAAGGTCAGAGTCGTAATTCTTTGACAGGATCCTTATCATGGCGAATGAGAAGCCCATGGATTATGTTTCTCCGTTCAAGATGGCGTGAAACAACCACCTTCATTAAAAAATATTTTTAAAGAACTACAAGATGATTTATGAATTGTTCCACCCAAAACTTGAAATCTCACGAAACGAGCGCAGCAGGGAGTCTTTCTTCTCAATGCGAGTCTGACTGTGAGAAAAGATCAGCCAAATTCTCATAAAGATATTGGTTGGCATATCTTTACCGATGCAGTTATCAAGGAAATTTCTGATAAGAAAAATGGAGTAATCTTCTTGCTTCGATGAGCTTTCGCGCAGAAGAAAAAAGAGCTTATAGACACAAGTAGACATATTATCATATTATACTTGAGTGTCCACATCCATCACCTTTCTCAGTTCATAAGTGATTTTTTGGCTGTAAACATTTTTCCTGGGTAAATGAAATTCTGAAAAATAGAGGAGATTCTGGCATTAACTGGGACTTAAATTAGAATTCTGTCTTGATGTCACCCTGAGGTAACGAAGGGTATAATTATATTCTTCACGAAGTTCAGAATGACAAATAATTGTAATTGATTTATATCTTTTAAAAAATCATGCAACTCATCAACGAGGAAATTGTTTTTCAATGAAAGATTATAGAAGTAGTTCAACAAACTGTAAAGATTTGAGATAAGGAATTGCTTCGAGAAATAGCAAGAAGAGCTCCGGGAGTGCGTCTTATAATTATAGATGGTAATAAAATATTATTAACTAAGGAATTTCGTAGAGAGTTGAATGCAGAGGATTATCGTTTACCGTGAGGGAAAGTGTTTGATACCTTAGTTGAATATAATAAATATGAAAACAATATTGAACAATACTGTCTCGTAGCAGCAAAACGTGAGTGTGAAGAAGAAACGGGATTAATTCCTCAGGATATTTCTTTGTATCATGTATCTAAGGTTTGAGCCACGATAGAACGAGATCTGTATTATTACGTTATTACGAAATTCACCGTTCATGAAAAAGGTCAGCAATTGGAAACGGGAGAACATATTTCCGTAGAATGGAAAACGAGAGAGGATGTGTTAGATATTATTAAACAATGATGAATGCAAGAAGATAGGTCAGTAGGTGTTTTTATGAGATTTTTATCTCTGTAAATGTGTTATGCAATTACCTGATAAAATTTATATCGTTGGTGGCGCTGGAAGTGGAAAGTCTACGCTTGCAAACAAAATTAGTGAAATAAAACATATTCCACATTTCTGTTTGGATGATATTACGCGATTCAAAAAATATACAGAGAAACTTCCTTTGGACCAAAGAGCCTATAAATTACATCATGATATCTTGTTGCACCACAAACAATGGGTTATCGAATGATTTGCTGTAGATCGAGTAGATGAGTGTTATCAAAAAGCGGATCTGGTTATTGTCTTGGATGTTCATGGTATTATAACCTCTCGAAGAATGATCAAAAGATATTTTCATAGATACTCGACTAGAAATTTTTGGTGAATAGTTAAATTGATTCAATGGGCTTTGAAATATCATAGTCATAGCAACCCTTATTCTGTTCATAGACTTATTCATGATTGCGAAAAATACAAATGTAATTATGTAGTCATTCGTGATGCTAAGGAGATATTATACTAATCAATCTATTTGAAATATTTCTTAATTAATTTCTAGAATATTTTTTGTCAAAAATTTGATTGACAAATTGGATTGGATTCGTATTCTCTCTATTGTTTTTACATGGTATATTTTTAAGATTCCGATATGTCCGATCTCAAAACATTACTCAAAACAACGCCCAAATACATTACGATCCTGGCCAAAAATGGCATTACTACGATCAAAGATTTTTTGCAATATTATCCGAGAACCTATGAAGATAGATCGACGATTAGAAATTTGAACGAATTAGTGTTTAACGAAAAGGGAATCACCGCCACTAAGTGAAAGATTACTTCCAAAAGTATTTTTTCTAGAGGAGGAAGAAGAATCTATGATATCAAGTTTGTAGATCCTGCTGGGAATAAGTGATACATTACGATATTTAATTCTTGATTTCTTGCAAGCAAGATCCAAGAAGGGAAGCGATACATTATTGTTGGCAAACCGATGATAAAGATGAATAAAATTACCTTTTCTCATCCCGATGTCATTGAAACAGAAGCACCTGAAGAAACAAATCTAGAACCTGAAACTTGAAACGAACTTGGAATATGAAACGTGCAATCTGAAACCCAAACATATAATACCTGAAGAATATTTCCTATCTATTCTGAACTCAATGGAATCAGCCCATGACGATTTGCTCAGAAGATGCGATCTGTACTAGACAATGTGGACTCAATTTTTCATGAGTACTTACCTAATGAATTGCTACAAAAATTCTGATTGCCAGCTGTCGCAGAAACGATTAAAGCGATGCATTATCCTGAGAGTTTCGAACAGCAGAAATGGGCTAATATGAGAATATTTTTTGATAGACTTTTGAGGGTGCAGTTGTATTCCCTTATGAACAGACAGAATTACCAGCAAGAAAAACAAGGTTTCATCTGAGAAGAAATTATGTGGGATATAGTTAAAGAGATTGTAGATAAACTTCCATTTACCTTAACAAATTCACAAAAGAAAGTTATTAAAATGATAACAGAAAATATTCATGAACCAAAACCCATGTTGAGATTACTGCAATGAGATGTGTGAAGTGGGAAAACGGTCGTTGCTGCGACATCTGCGTATTATACTCACAAGAAATTTGGTGGACAATCGGTCTTTATGGCACCATTGGAAGTGTTGGCTCAACAGCATTATAGGACCTTAGCTAAATTACTTATGCCACTTGGGCTTCGTGTAGAGTTATTAACTGGTTCGGTAACCAGAGATCAAAAACTAAAAATAAAAAAAGATTTACAGGCTGGTCACATTCACGTCTTGGTCTGAACCCATGCGGTATTGCAGGAGGATGTGCAGTTTCAAAATCTCCAATTCGTCGTGATTGATGAACAGCATAAATTTGGCGTTAAGCAAAGAGCATTTTTCAAACAATTTGGTGCTCCGCATATATTACAAATGTCTGCGACGCCGATTCCTAGATCCATGGCATTGGCTTTTTTCTGAGAATTTGATGTGAGTGTGATAGATGAGATGCCAATTGGCAGATTACCTATTAAGACTAAGATAATTTCTGCGAGTGAATATGCTAAACTTAAACCATGGATGCTAGATAGAATAAAAAAAGGAGAAAAAGTGTTTATCGTAACACCATTGATTGAAGAATCAGAAAAGATGGAAGAACTTAAGTCCGCTACTACAGAGTTTGAAGAAGCTAAATCATTATTTCCTGAGCTTAAAGGTAAAATTGGTTTATTACATGGAAGAATGAAGCCAAAAGAGAAAGAAGAAGTAATGAATGCTTTCAAGACAGGAAAGATTTGTCTATTGGTGTCTACTACTGTCATTGAAGTGGGAATTGATATACCAGAAGCCACTATTATGGTGATAAAAAATGCTGAAAGATTCTGATTATCACAACTTCATCAGCTCAGAGGAAGAATTGGAAGGTCAGATATCCAGTCCTACTGCTTCTTGGAAACTAAGAGTAAGTCTGGTGATATAGGCAAGAGATTAGGGGCAATGGAAGATACAAATGATGGCTTTAAACTTGCCGAACTTGATCTCCAAAACCGTGGAGCCGGAGAGATTTTGTGAACCATGCAGTCCGGAGAAAGCGATATTCCCCTAGAAATCCTTTCAGATTTAAAGTTTTTGGAAAAAATACAGGATGCAGCCAAGTGGATATTAGAAAAATATCCTGATTTGAACTGACTTCCTGGACTTAAGAAGTATCTTGAGGAAAAAATGTGAGATGTTTTGGCATAACCTGTGTATAAAAAAACATCCTACAGATTATGCAGAATGTTTCTTTTTAAGTTAGCGTTCATTAAAACTTTATTAAGTAATTATGAACATAGAATACAAAGTATATACACTGATCTGCATCTTCATATTCATCCATCCTTTGTACCTCATTGGTTCGGTTTGCAGAAGAAGTCCAATTTTCTGGATTTTGGATAATCCCCATCATTTGTAAAAAGTTTAATACTCTTTCCGTGACCTGACCATTGTTTAGCTGTTTTTCATTATCGTACCAAAGTTTTTTTTCTGCTTTTTTGTTCTGGTTTTCAATCCTGACAATGAATTCAGTGTTGTTTTTTGTTCCCCATACTCTAAGAGATACTCTGAGTTTGTTTTTTTCATTATCTGCCTCTAGAGTAAGTTTTGGATTTGTTTTTTCTGTTAATACCTTCATAATGCTATTATTTATGTGTTTTATGAGATGTACTATATGCATATGTATCCAAAAAACAACCTTTCTCTGTTTCTTTTTGATTGCAATGTTACTTAAATTTGCTATACTCCAAAGGCAACAGATTTTTTATATGTATTAGAAAAATATATGAAGAAGTGATTTCGATTTATTATTATCTTTATCCTTATTGTTACCGGAGCAATCCAAGCATATAAATGAGCTACACTTACGGGAGATAAGCTTCAAGTGATCAATCAGACCAAGGCAGTCTCGCTCAATGAGTTTCTCAAACAGTACAATGCAAATACCTTCAATAAAATTACTCTGGAAGATGAAACTGATCTGAAATGATACCAATATGTTGGCACAGGAAAGACCTTTTCTCTGATGTCATTACAAAAGAGTGTAACCGAAGAACAATATAATCTCTTTACTACTACAAAACCCTTAAATACTTCACTCAAGGATCTTGGTATCTCATTAACCTGAGGCGTGCCAGTAGATGTCGTTTTCAACAAACAAACTACCTTGAGTAAGATAGTCGAGAATGTAGGGCCGATTTTGTTATTTTTTGTGCTCATTCTTCTGTTTATGAAGTTTGCTATGCCCAAGGGCTGAGCTGGCGGATTCCCTTTTGCTATCAAAGTAGGAAAATTAAATACAGGCAAAACAATTAAAACCAGATTTAATGATGTAGCTGGTATGGATGAAGTCAAAATGGAATTGTCTGAAATAGTTGATTATCTCAAAAATCCTGCTAAATATCACAAAGTCTGAGCAAGACATCCTAAGGGAGTTTTACTCTATGGACAGCCTGGTTCATGAAAGACCTTGATGGCAAGGGCCGTTGCTGGCGAATCTAGCGTGCCATTCTTCTCTGTTTCCGGATCTGAATTTATGGAGATGCTCGTTGGTATGTGAGCTGCCAAAGTGAGAGAACTCTTTGGAAAAGCAAAGGCTGCTGGGAGAGCAATTATCTTTATTGATGAAATAGATGCCATTGGAAAAAAGAGAGGAGTTGGCTACACAGGCTGACACCAAGAACAGGAACAAACCTTAAACCAAATACTGACAGAAATGGATGGCTTTGATACCACCACGGATGTTATCGTGATGGCCGCAACCAATAGACCGGACGTTCTTGATCCAGCATTGCTGAGAGCAGGAAGATTTGATAGAAAAGTCTATGTCGGAGCTCCAACCCTTGAAGAAAGAATATTAATATTTGAATATTATCTCAAGACGAAGAAAGTAGATAAAAAAGTAAAGATGGAAACATTAGCTAAAAGAACAAGTGGCTTAGTAGGTGCTGATATTGAGAATATAGTGAATGAAGCATCATTGAAATTAGCAAAAGAAAATAGAACGGTCCTTGAAGTAAACGATTTCGAATACGCACTAGAAAAAGTGCTTATGTGACCAGAAAAAAAAGTGAAATCTATCAGAGAAGAAGAGAAGAAAATCATTGCTTATCATGAGCTTGGACATGCGTTAACCTCTCATATCTTGCCACAAGCTGACCCAGTAGAAAAGATTTCTATCGTTCGTAGAGGACATGCTTTGGGTATGACCTGGATTACTCCTGATGAAGATAAAAATTTAATTTCTAGAGCAAAGTTCTTAGATGAAGTGACTTCATTGATGTGAGGAAGGGCTGCAGAAGAGTTCTTTTTCTGAGAAGATGCCATTACTACTGGAGCCGCAAATGATTTTGAAAAAGCTACAGAAATCATTACCAATATGATGATTAAATATGGCATGGACAAAGACCTTGGCCCAATTAATTATACCGAAGATGCTAATCAAGAATATGCTATGGTTAAGAAATATAGTGAAAAGACAGCTGAATTGATCGATGCAAAGGTTAAAGAATATATCAACGATTGCTATGATCGTGCTAAAAAGTTGATCAAAGAAAATAAATCGTTGATAGAAGAAATGTCACTTGTGCTTATCGAGAAGGAATATATTACAAAAGATGAATTTATTGTATTAATGCGTCCAGATAAAAAGAATTAAGAGGTAGGAATTAGGAATGAGGAATTGAGTAAAATTATAATTCATAATTCCTAATAGCGAAGCCATAATTCTTAATTCGAGTACTATTGTTTTATATTTACAAACACCTACATGAAGCAAATCTATACATTAGATCGATATACAAATAAAAACTTTTTGGTAAAGAATGTAGACGATGAAACGTTTGCTAAGCTTCGTGCATGAGACAAAGTTGTCTACGAGTCTTCTGATCAAACATGAACTTCAAAGCTTTCTATCTGAACCTATTTGTGACATGAAATAGCAACCGATAGACAGGGTAATTTCAAGAGAATTTTGGAAGGAGAAGATAAAGCGTATTTTGAAGAACAGCAAGCTTTGGCCTTAGATATTTTCCCGTTATTCAAGAAACTGTTTAAGCAAAGTTTCCCGGATTCTGTGCCCGTGACAGCAAGGTTTCACATCTATGGGGATCAGATTTATTTCTATTTTTATTCCGAAGAAAGATATGTGTTTACGGACTTTGTTAAAGAACTAAGACAGGAACTTGGTAAAAATATTTTCTTATTCCAGATCGGTGCAAGAGATATGGTAAAATTATCTCCAGGAACGGATTGTATTGCTTGATGCAATGGCATTAGTCTTTGCTGCAAAAGCTCTAGAGCTCTGCCAAGTGTCGAGATAGAAAATATTGTTTTGCAGAATCTAGAATGAAGAGATATCGAAAAACTTAAAGGAAGATGTGGAAAGTTAAAATGTTGCCTGATCTATGAACTAGAACTTTATACTGATGAGAGCAAAAAATTTCCTCCTAAGTGATCGTATGTAGATACCAAAAGTGTTGGTGTTTGTGGAACGGTGTTCTCATTTAATATCATGAATAATGAGGTGAATATTAGGACAGAAGATAGTGGAACGATTAGGATCCCATTAGCTCAGATTAAGTCTGTTACATCTAAGCCAGAACATGATGCTCAAACAGATCATGACCATAAGTCATCTAGTGCCAATAGATGAGTAAGACGTGATAAAAAATAAAACTATTTTATTTTTTGTAAACTAGCTATGATTAAGATAGGAACATTTCTTTGGATTATTTTGACAATAGTATTGATAGGATTCCCCGTTCTTATTATCGCCTTTTTTCTTTCCAAAAAAGTGCAAAAAGTTTTGGGAAGATTCTATGATAAGTTTAAGCAAGTTCATGTACTAAAAAGATTCAAAGAAGATATTCTCTTCAAAAGTAAAAAAGCTCAACCACACAAAGAAGAGACAGAAGATATAGATGCTCCCAAAATTATGGATGTCTCAGATAGTTTTCCAGAAGTAGCTTCTCCTATCAATGAACCTGTGATTGTGGAAGAAAAAATTGATATTATCCAGAATATTGTTGATGCTAGTGATATAGATTCTCCGGTTCCTCAACAAGAAGACATTATCTTTGATAAAGAATCATTTCTCAAAAATAAAAAGCTTATGGAAAAGATTGTCTATGAAGCTTTGGTTTTGAGAAAAGAAGGAAAATTGGATGACTATGAAAAAAAGTTAATTGAATGATTAGCTTTGGATCCTAATGATAAAGATCTCAATAGATTTTTGGCTGATTATTATTTCAGTTTAGGTAATCATAAAAAGTCGCTTTCTCTGCTCAAAAAAATTGTAGAATTAGATCCCAAAGATCACAAAGCTATTTGGCAAATTGGAGAAATATATCTTACGTCCTGAGACTTTGAAACGGCAGAGTTGCTTATAGAAAAAGCTATCACGATCAATCCAGCTAATCCAAAATACTATGTCAGTATGGTAGAGTTATATTACAATACAGATAGAAAACATGATGCGATTCAGCAGTTGGAACAAATTGTAAGATTGAGACCGACAAATCCTAGTTATATGCTTACCTTAGCTGATTTGTATTCTGAAATTGATGATCTCGATAACGCTCAAAAATACTATTTTAGAGTATTAGAGCATGAACCATCCAATGAAAAAGCTAAGAAAAAATTAAAAGATTTAGTGAAAGAATAATTTAGCACTTAGATGGTAGCTCTTAGAACTTAGTCCGGCCTCCCATCTACTATCTCCCATCTCCTATCAAAATTTGAAAAAAAAACTTATAACATAAATCTCTAACAAAAAATTGCTTATAAGTTTACTTATTTACTTTTGATACAATGTTAGCTCAATATTATCGTATTCTCAAAGATATTATTACCTATAAAACTGTTTCTTCTCAGTCAGATTCTTCTTCCGAAATGCAAGCAATGAGCCAATATTTGGCTAAACTTTTTTCTGATAATGATTGTGAGGTCGAAATTGTTATGGGCTATGGCAATCCTGTTGTATTGGCTTCGTATATGCACAATCCTAAACTGCCAACCTGTTTATTTTATGGACATTATGATGTACAATCTGCAAATAAAGAAGATGGATGGAAGTATGATCCTTTCTCTTTGCATTTGGGTAAAGAAAAAATTTATGGCAGAGGAGTTGCTGATGATAAAGGACAATTTCTTATCCATTTGCTTACTATTTTTGACCTTATTCAGAACAAAAATCTTTGTTATAATATTGTATGTATCATAGAAGGAGATGAAGAAATTGGTTCTTCACATTTTCCTCGTTTTCTAACTGATTACAAAAACAAAATACAGGCTGACTGCTGTTTGATTTCAGACTCCCTTTTGCAGGGAGATTTTCCATGTTTAGATGCAGGCTACAGATGAGGAATTAATCTTACATTACAACTTACTACTGCAGATACAGATCTTCACTCTTGAGTCTATGGTGGTATTGTACCCAATGCTGTCCATGAACTGACTAAGATTATAAGTCAGCTCTATGATATGAATCATCGTATTACTATCCCTTATTTTTATTATGATGTAGAAGATATAGAATCTCATATTATGGTCAAACATAGAAAATTACATTTTGATACTGAATGATTTCTCCAGACTACGGGTGTCCACTCTTTGGTAAAAGATAAAGAGTTTGATGTATATTCTCAACTTGGTCTTAGGCCAACAATTCAGGTCACAGGTATCGAATGATGACATGCTGGTGAGTGATTTATGAATGCCATTCCTCATATGGCTACAGCGCATATTAATTTTAGATTAGTTAAAAATCAATCAACGCAAAAAGTGTTGAGTTCTTTCGAACAACGATTAAAAGTAATTGTTCCTCCCTATGCTGATTATGAGCTTATCGTATCTCAAACATTGGAACCAGTCAAAGTCTCAATTATGACTCCTTTTGTCAAAAAAGCAGAACGTATTTTGGAGGCACTCTATGATCAGAAGGTTCATTATGCGTATGCAGGTAGCTCTTTGCCTATTGTTTCTCTGCTTCATCATGAATTGCAATTGCCCTGTGTTTTGGTACCATTAGCCAATAAGGATGCTAATATCCATGGAGTAAATGAAAACTTTGATATTGCGTTAATCGAAAAATGATTTCAATTCTCTCATGCATTCTTTGCCGCTATATAATTTTATTCTTAATATACGCTATGAAAGCTATTCTCGTTGCTGCATGATTTGGAACAAGAACACTCCCAGCTTCCAAAACAGTTCCCAAAGAAATGTTTCCCGTCGGAGATAGACCAGTTATCCAACATATTATAGAAGCAATGGTAGCGTGAGGAATACAAGATATTATTATGGTTACTTCTCAGCAGAAGAAAGTATTAGAAGATTATTTTGATACTAATTATCAGCTGGAAGATGTATTGAAAAAGAAGGGAAAGCTTGATCTCTTGGGATTAATTAATGCACCCAAAAAGATGGCAAATTTTTCTTTCGTGAGACAACAAGATATTTTGTGAACAGGACATGCGGTTTTGCAATGAGCACCGTTTATCTCTGAGGATTATTTTATGTCCGTATTGGCTGATACGATTTATCCACCAGAAACTTTTACAGAAATGCTTAGAATCCATAAAGAAACAGGTGGTCCGGTTATTGCTGTCCATGAGGTCCCTAGAGATGAGGTTTACAAATATGGTGTCGTAAAATTAGAAGGAGAAAGGGTTGTTGGTATTGTAGAAAAGCCAAAGGTCGAAGATGCGCCATCCAATATTATTTCCAATGGAGTAATGATTCTTCCTAAGGAAGCTTTTGAAATTCGACGTACTGCACAAGTAGATCATCTTTGAGAAGTGTATATTCCTATGGCTGTAACAGCATTGATAGAAAAATATACGTTCACCGCATGTAGATTACGTCCGTATCTGGATACTGGAAGCTTCCAATGATTGATAGAAGCAAATGCGAGGTTATACAATGATGGGTATCTGTTTCCCCCATTATAATATACTAAGCGTCTACTAGAATATGAATATTACATACATAGTGGATACTACGGAGATATAATTAATAATGTGAATGTCTGATGACGTTTAGAATATACTACATCAGATTTCAATATACATTTAGTATGTTTATCTTTTATCTCGTTCATGAGACAAGTAGAAGTCAAAGCTAAAGTTACTGACCTAGATGGTTTAAAGAACAAATTAGTACTTTTGGGATATTTTTTCTCGCCTGCGCTGTTTCAGCAGGATAGATTATACTTACCCAATGCTCTTGCATATCCAGATATTAGAGAAGGGACAATCACGATGAGAATTAGAAATACCAATGGAAGTTATTCTCTTAGCCTCAAAAAAAGAGGAGAATTGGATTTTGATGATATAGAAAGAGAAATAACTATCGATGATAGCGAGCAAGCCGCCGAAATGTTGAAATATATGTGATATTACCAGGTACTCGAGATTAGTAAAGTCAGACAAAAGGCAAGTTACAATGGATTGACTATTTGTCTAGATGAGGTAGATGGCTTAGGGTCTTTTATAAATGTTAGAAAGACGATAGATGGTGACTCCGTTACCGATGTCCAGGCCCAGTTGGAAAAATTTCTGCTGAATTTTGGCGTAAATCCTGAAGATATTGTCCATGAAAGATATGATACGATGATTTACCAGTTGGGTAGGCGATAGTTTTTTTGGTCAGCATATTGTCAATAACTTTGTCAGAAACTTGTCAGTAAATCGGCTTCTTACCTGATATTTTCTTAAATTTCCTCTTGCATATTATTTCGAAATTGATAGAAGGAATTTGTCAATGATTGGATTGACTTAAAACAACAAGCATCTAGTGTTTTTTGTTGTCAAATATTCGTTCCACTCATGATAAAAGTTCGCTAACGCTCACGATAAAAGCTTCGCGATAAAGGATTTATCATTTTATCATTTTGTCATTTTATCAATTTATCAATTAAAACGATGGTAAGCTTGGAAGATATTAAATTACCTCCCCATAATCTCGATGCAGAGAAAGGTGTCTTGGGTGGGGTCTTGATGGACAATGAATTGATGTATTATTATGATGGGATCTCACTTACGGCTGAAGACTTTTATCAGAAGGAGCATACCTATATTTTTCAGGCAATCAAAGATTTGTGGTCTGCTCGTAAGACGATAGATGCGTTGACGGTTGCTGATCAACTGGGAAAAAATAATTTGCTGGATACTATCGGCGGAAATGATTACCTCTACGAATTGTCTGGATATCTCATGAGTACCTCGTCTTGTGCGGAATATGTTAAAATCGTCAAAGAAAAATCTGTCTTGAGAAATATTTTGAAAACTTCACAAAAGATTATCGGTGATGTCTATGAACAA
>JAPLUV010000038.1:22165-24097 GCA_026397395.1 candidate division SR1 bacterium
TGAATATTTTGGAAACGATTGAAAAAAGAGTCTTCGATTTGACGCAAAATAATATGGCTGAAAAGGTTCATTCTATCTGAGAAATATTGAGTAAGAGAGTAGAGGAGTATATGGATATTGTCGATCATCCTGAGAAAGCAAATAATAGAAAAGTATTTGCTGGATATAGAGGATTGGATGAAATGTTGGGTGGATTTAAACCTGCAGAATTAATCATCTTAGCTGCTCGTCCGAGTATGGGTAAAACAGCTTTTGCTCTAAATATTCTCAAAAATATGGCTGTCGATCAGAAAAAATCAGTTGCGTTGTTTTCTCTGGAAATGAGTTCTGAACAGATAGCTGATAGAATATTATCGAGTCAGTCTGAGATCCCTATGCATAAGATTACCAAGGGAAGATTGGATACAGAGGATTTTGCAATTATGGGAGAGGCCATGGAGGTGCTGTCAGAATCTAATGTATTTATTGATGATAAAGGTTCGACAACTATTCCCGAACTAAAATCTAAGATTAGAAGATTAAAGATAGAAAAATGAGCACTTGATTTAGTCATTATCGATTACCTTCAACTGATGAGTGGATCAAATTCCTGATACTCTGGAAATAGAGTGCAAGAAATCTCTGAAATTTCTAGGTGATTGAAAGAATTAGCAAGAGAGTTAGAATTACCTATACTAGCTTTGTCTCAGTTGTCTCGTGCTGTAGAAACTAGAGTTGATAAAAAACCGCAGCTTTCTGACCTGAGAGAATCTGGTGCTATTGAGCAAGATGCCGATTGCGTACTTATGCTTCATAGAGAAGATTATTATGATCCGGATACAGATAAAAAATGATTGACTGATATCTGTGTAAGAAAAAATAGAAATGGTCCGGTCGGTGAGACTGAAGTCTTCTTTGAAAAAGAAATTCAAAGATTCAGTGAATTGAAGTGAAAAGAATGAGATGGCACATATCAAAATTAAATTTATCATAGTTGACTGATTATTTTATATCTTCATAGCTTCACAATGCTTCATGATGATCTAAAATGGAAAAATTCATTTGATACTTTCTGTTTGGAAAATAACATCCAAGGAGGAAAGAAAGACCAACTAACGCTTATTTATGGTAGAGCGGTTTTTGCTGCGATATCAAGCAGAATATATCATGGATTTATTAAACAATCACTCTGTGATTTTTATAAAGATATAGAAATCGATGAAACTACCTTGTCGACCTATATCCATCATCTCTCTCATGAAGATCTTTTTTCTGTTCCACAGACAATAGAAGGATCAACTCTTCCATTGTTGCATATTATTCAAGATCCTACCTTTGCTTTCAAAGCCATTGGTGATGGTTCAGAAATAGCAACATTGCCCCTAGATACTCCAAAAACTATTGTAGAATCTATGTTGTGAACTAAAGAAAACATTGTCTGTCTGTTTAAAATTCCTGATTATCTTAAATGACTCAAGGAAACTATGCTTTGAGATAAACATCTCCATAAAGGGACAGAATTATATACGATTATTGAGCAAAGTAAATCTATTCCTTCCTCATTTCATATTGATTGGAAAAGACAAGAAAATAATATATACAAAGTAACTGATTCACTCTTTATTAGATAACGATTTTTATGAAAAAGATTTTTTCTTTATGTATTGTTGTGGCTTCTCTGCTTTGCTTTGCTTCTGCTCAAAGTAATGTCGATCCTATGAACTTACCGAAGCTTAGCCAATGGGTAACTGACTTTTCTCATACCTTGACGACGAGTCAACTCGATGAATTGAATGCTGCTGCGAAAAGCTATCAGGACGAGACGAGTAACCAGGTTGTGGCTGTGGTGTTTCCTACTACGAATGATAATGTTTTGCAGGATATAGGCATGAAAATTTTTACGGATAATGCTATTGGACAAAAGGATATACATAATGGACTCTTATTGTCTAT
>JAPLUV010000038.1:24108-31813 GCA_026397395.1 candidate division SR1 bacterium
CCTGATTTGCTTGCTTCACAGGTAATAGAAAATGATATTCGTCCTTTGGTAAATAGTGGCGATATTGCTGGTGCGATTAAGGTGTTTTATCAAAGAAGTGAAGAAATTCTTAGTGGTGAAATTCCTACTGGATATACAACAACTCCTGCAAAAAAAGATTCTTCAACGACGTATATTGCTATTATTATCGGTTTCTTTCTTGGTATTTGACTCAAACGTTTTTTGAAATGATGATTTAAAAAACTTCAAAAACCTTGGAAAAAATGAATAGGTATCTGACTTTCTGTCTTCTTTATTTTTGCTTTCCTGTTTGGAATGTATCTGGCAGGAACATTCTTATTGCTCGTGTTTTTTGGACTTATTTTTGGTTTGATAGGCATTATTCCTTTATTCTGATGAGGTTTAGGTTGATTTGGTGGTGGTAGCGGATTTGGGTGATGAGGATGATTTAGTTGATGAGGAGGCTGATCTGGAGGTGGAGGAGCAGGGGATTAGTCTTTCAACTGTTGAAGCTCACGTTGTTCGCTGTTGAGAGTTGACCCCGCAATATTGCGGTGGTGGAGAATTAAAAAGATATAACCTTTCTAACTTACATTGCATTGCTTCTACATATATCTATTATGGTCATGTTTTATTCTTTACTCTTATAAAAAATGAAAAAATCACGAAAGGTATGGGCTATTGTTATTGTAGTTATCGTCATCCTAGGATTTTGGATGTCAGGGAAATATAATGGATTAGTGACGACAAGTGAAAAAGTAAAAACAGCTCGATCACAGGTGGAAAACGTCTATCAAAGAAGATTGGATTTGATTCCAAATTTGGTAAATACCGTCAAGGGTGCAGCTGCACAAGAAAGTGGTGTATTGGTTGCTGTTGTACAAGCTAGAGCACAAGCAACTCAGACAAAAGTAGATATTAATGATGCTGCATCGTTTGCAAAATTTCAAGCTACGCAAGGAGAAGTTTCTTCTTCATTATCTAAACTCTTAGCAGTAGTAGAAAACTATCCTACACTGCAATCTATCCAAGCATATCGTGGCTTGATGGTGCAACTAGAAGGTGCAGAAAATAGAATCACGGTAGAAAGAAAAACTTTCAATGATACCGTCAATACCTACAATATTATGCTTCGTAGCTTCCCTACAAATATTGTAGCAGGATTATTCGGATTTCATATAGCTGCTCAATTTCAAGCAGATGCTGCTGCCGCTAAAGTTCCTATGGTTGATTTTACTAAGTAATATAATTTTTTGTAGCTGATAACTCATCGTTTAAAACATTGGTCGTACCTAGCAGTGCGGCCTTTTTTATTATGATTCTATATTATTTATTTCTATATGTCTATATATTATTATATATTTAGAAAAACATATGATAACGAAAGTATAGTGGATTCTTTTGTGAGCTACTTGTATTGTCTGTTTATAGTCTTATCTTGGAGGCGAAAACAAAAGAAACAAAAAGATTAAGCTTCTGAGCAAACACCAATACCTGCATATCTTGTATTAAGATGTGTATGCTAGCTTACTACTTTACCAAAAGGAACCGCTCGCACTTATACACTGGAGACGACTTTTAAATTATCTTGGATACATAAATTGCAGCTTGATTGTTGTTTATGTAACCTCGATAGATAAGAGGGTATAGTCGTCTTCGGTATAGACGACTTACTTGATTATGATCGAGTAGGTCTTTTTTTTAAATTGAAAAATATATTTCAAGATCGAGCCTCATCATATACGTGAATTGTGTGCATGATGTTTTGACTTTGGACTATATTATGAATATACTTGGTAGGAACTTTTTTATTTACAATATCATTATGACGAACTGAAGATATTTTGTAAAATCTATGGAAGAAGATTTTGTGCTCAAAATGCTTGTTGGAGAGCATAAAGTTATCAATCAAACCATTGAGAATATTATAGAAACTGGAATTATACATCCAAATACGGTGAGTTTCAATGAGCCGGTCAGATTATCGACAACTATTTTGTGAGATAACTATGTCGAAACCTACAGGCCAGAATGAATTATTTTTGAAACTGAGCAACAGCCAAAACACATATTCCCCTTTGATCTTATAGTCCTTACAGACAATGATACCTTTGAAGTTCATTACTACAAGATGGAAAGTAATCTCTGATTTTTTTATCAGAGGAACTTAATTTCTGGCTATGAACAGTTCAAATGCAAAAGCTATGATGAACTTATCCAAAAATATCCAACTATTCAGTCGGTTTTGGATGCGGTAAATGCCTTTAGACTACAGCATGGATTTCAAGCATTACCAGAAGATAAGGCAAGACTTATTCATTACAATGAAGCCGTATTTCAAGAACCAGTAAAGATACGTCCTGTAGCTATTTTTGGAACCAATGAGAAATCCAAAAAAATGGCAGAGCTATTTCATCTGCCATATTTTGATTCTGCAAAAGCATTCTACATATCTCTGAAATAGAGGAGTTCTATCCTAAGAATTCCCAGATCTCCTCTTGTGATCCTCTAGGTCCGCCATCAGTACCTGCATGGCATATTGGGCATGAGAAAAATGTTTTTCCCATATCAATAAACTTCTGTGGTATCTCTACGATTAGTCCGCACACAAGACATTTGTATCTCCCTACAGCGGGAATTTTTTCAGTAATTTTGAATGTAACTCAGATTTCTGTCATGGATATATAAGTAAGTATATAAAACATTGGTTTATTATTTTTTTTTGTGAAGAATAATTACTAGGGAAGCTACAAATATAACGACAAATGCGATTCGTGCAAGTGCTGGTATGGTAATTACTCATCGTATTTTCCAGTCTATTAGTGTGCAAGGATTTCCTGGTCCACAGCTCAAGATATTAAGTCCATTTACTCGTTGAATGATATAGTGATAGCCAGTTAAGATGATCCCCATAGCTGAAATAGGCAAGATGGTATAGGCAATCTTTGTGTCCTTACGAATAAGTCCAATCAAGGAGATAAGAACTAACGGATACATCAGGATTCTTGCCCATCGACATAAATGACATGGTTCGAAGCCCATTCATCCAAATATATTCCCATGAGCAATATTTGCTATAGGATCGCCAAAATTAGAAAAATACAGTGATCCAGCCATGGCTAGAAGTGATTGAACAAAGATAAGGCGAAGCCAAGCGATAGGTTTCATACTATGTGCTGTAAAATAAAATTGATTGTATCTGTTGTATATATGCTTAACTCCTTCTTTTTCAAGTTGATTAGGTAGAGGAGTGGGACTGTTTTTTTGTACAGTTGACTTATTTTATTAAATATATAAAGTATTGAAAATAGCCCTAATATCATTATATATAATCGCATATAATTTTATATCTTGTGTTGCTTATTTATGCTAGAAAATTTACATAATGACATATTGCAACTAGAGAAAAATGTTTCTTTTGATCCTAATCATGTGTATTATTATAATGCACAAAGATCTATAGAACTAGTTCTCCAGCTGCAAAATAGACATAACGATTTTAATGAACAAAATGTTTATGATATATTTAGAGAATCAGGGATTACTAATATTGAAAAGGTTACTTTAAATAGATCAAAGGGGGCTGGTCATATCATCGCTTTTGTAGATACGAAAAATCAACATACCTATGTATATAGACAAACCTTTGGTTTACCAACTCCAGAGTCATATATGCTTTTTGAGAAAGATATTGTAGAAAAATATAAAACTCTTGATATTGCTAGTGTCGATATCTTGGCTTCTGGTAGCAAGCCATGATTCGAATGGCAAATTATGGAAGCGCTTCCTGATGAAAATCTTAAGGAAGTTGCATGCACGCAAGCAGAATATGATAATCTTAGTTTGCAAATATGAGAAATTATTGCTAAACAATATAGTCTGCCTCATGAATGATGGGGAAGAATTTTTAAGGATGAAAATAATATATTGAGATGATATAAGAAAAGTCATCATGATCATCTGACGGCATATTTATGATATGATCTTGATGTTATGGGGCTCTCTCAGATTGTAGATGAAGCATCTATTGCTCTCTTAAAGAACTATATAGCTGGTAGTAAGACACAGCAGATGTTCTCTGATACCAAAAGTTATCTCATCGACAACGATTTGCCCGAACATAACGTAAGAGTAAATAAAGATAGAACCAAAATTACTGCTATTTATGACTGGGAAAATGCAGTGATATTTGATCCTATTTGTGAACTTTGATCATTGCCTACTCGAGTTTCCCAATACCCTAAGAAAGAAAAGTTAATAGAATGATTCCGATCACATCTTAACAAGACTAATATATGAGCGAATGTAGATGTCAGTTCCTTTGATGAAAAGATAGCTATCTATTTCCTTAGAACTATGTTGTGGAAGATGCCTCTGGCAATAAAGGGGAATAAGCTTTTAGCTAGACACGTGGATCTTTTTGAAGAAGCTCTGAGAGATAATAAACTTACTATCAAAATAAATGAAGAAGCCAAAAAGATTCTTACATGAAATCGTTAATATAAACAGAGGAGGGGACTTGGAGAAAATTAGTCTCTTTTTCTCAAAATATAGCGACTCCTCCGAAAAATGAAATTTCTGATCTCAGATTTATAATTACATGGAATAATTATGCATTGTGTAATAATGGATCACGAGAGTGGTCATAGGCTGAAATATCAGAAATATGGGTAAAAAGGACGCAATGCCACCTTGCACAATGTATCTTGTGCAATGTAAATGATATTTCAAGAAAATAGCACTTCTGAGCTTATTCGCTTATATATCAGTGTTTTTAGGGAAAATATACTCGCTCTTATATGCTGTATAGCTCATATATAGGTGATTTTTCTTACTTTCTTGGTTTTTGTGGCTATCAATCCTCTGTTTTGGCTTATATGTGGCTTATTAACTGGTATTTCTCTATTTTTAGCTCATTTGATCGATTTTTCGTCTGGGTGGCACTAAGTGAAGCTTGAGGGCAAAAAATGATCGGATTTGCATCGATTATTCCTATGGGAATCAGGTATTTCGTTGGTTTGAAATTTATATGAGATGAAACACATTATCCGTGAAATATATTCAGATTCTTTTTAGATATGAGTAATGAGATGTGAGCCTGCCTGCGGTAGGCAGGTAATGAGTAGAGAGTAAAAAAAAGGTAAAAATAGGGTAGTGCTCCTCTACTTCACCCTCATACCGACTGATTTAGAAATCTTCAATTTTATCGTTTTACTCAAAATTGAAGCGTCTAAAATCGTCGGTATAGCTTCGACGTTAGAAAACCCTCAAAAATGTTCAGGTTTTCTCGGCGTCTCAGCTAAATTTGCGAAAAAAAGGGTTTTGAGTATAATTGAGTAGTAAGTATAAAGTAGTAAGTAGTAAGTAATTTACTCGTATAATGATGATATGCAATTAGCTGGAATTAAAATCTCAAATCTCTTTAGTTTCCCTTACCTTACTGATATTCAGAATGCTCAGGAAGTGACTTTTTACAATAGCAAAAATAAGAATGTCCATGTCCTTATTGGCCCAAATGGCGCTGGTAAAAGTAAATTTCTCGATATTATTAGATATGTACTGAGACATGGATTGAGAAAAGATTATACTTTTGATCATGGAACGCAGCGTATCCAAGCACATAGCAATCCTATTCAATGAATGTATGCTAATTATTCATCGCCAGAAAAACCTTCAGAAGTCATTGCTCGTTTGACCTTAACTGATCATGATTATGATAATCTGCGTTTTCTTTGTACGTATTATGACGCTATTAATACCATTATTCGTCAACATAGTGATCTAGAGATTCAATTTGCTGCGATGAATATTGATGATATTGTTTTGAGTGAACCTATGATGTCCTTCCACTGTGTTTTTGATGTCAAAAATGCTAGTATAAACGTTGTTTCTGATAGACAATCATCTCTTTTACAGGAGTTTGTCTTGAAATATTTGCTCCATAATGAATTAATCCAAATTTGTATAGATATCCACAATGCTGAAATAAAAAAAGAAGATTGGGCTGATCTCTATAGTACTTTTGCTGTGCTTGGTCTTGAGAGAACAACACTTGGATTACCTACTCGTTTGCATCAGCATGATCGAGATGGATTCGTCTATGAAAGAGGTCAATATTCCGCTCGTGCAGGGTATTATCTCTGTGCACAGAAGATTCGACAACAGCTCTCCCCTGCTACTTCCAACCTGTCTGATGAATATGTTACTCTACAACTCCAAACGTCTGAATTTTTTCTCAGTCTGTCTGCTATTATACAGAAATATTTTGAAAAAACGTTGCGTATTGTTTTCGTGGATAATTCATTGGAATTTTCTTTCGTAGATGCTTTATGACGTGCTGGATGATTTGAAAGTTTTAGTGATGGAGAACAATCGCTCTTGATTATTATTATGACTATTTATGGCTATGATTTACATGGTTGATTATTGATTATCGATGAGCCAGAGATTCATTTCCATCCTCAGATGCAGAGAAGTTTAGCAAGAATGATGGAAATGATCAGTGATAATATGGGGACTCAGTTTATGCTTTCTACCTACTCTCCTCTCTTTATCAATGAATCGAACATTAACCACGTCTATAGATTTGCTAAAATTAATTGATCTACTCAGATCAAAAGTCCAGCTTTGCGTTTGACTACTGACGAAGCTAGCTTAGTTCATTTATTAAAGTTTGAAAATATTGCCAAGATATTTTTCGTTAACAATATTATTATGGTCGAAGGTGAAACTGATGAATATTTCTTTGAGTTTTACCTCAGATATCTTCATACGCTACCTGAATGGAAAGGTAGGCTTAGAGATTATGAAATTATTAATATTAATGGGAAAGGTAGCTACAAAATATGGAAAAAATTCTTGTCTAAATTTGGCATTAGTTCCTTCTTTATCTGAGACTGGGATAATATCGTAGACTATGGATTTATGACACAGACTGACCTGACAAAATATTATAAACAAGCGAAGACATACTTTCCTAAGGTGCAAAAAACCTTGGCTCATGGTAGTCATTACAATAAGTTGGTGCTTGCTATCAAGGGATTATATCCCAATAAATATCAAGAAATACTTGCTCATATCAGAGCGCTTCATAGTCAACAAGTATTCCTTCTCGAAAAATGAGATATTGAAACCTATCTTAAGCTCAAAGAAAAATGATTACAATCTACCGTAGACTTTTGTCGTCATAATTTTAAGGCTTGGTTGGCAGATCCTCAATATGAACTTCATAGAAAAGAACTTTTGGATATTGTCTGACATATTTTTAGTGTATAGTTTATAGTGTAGAGTTACATTCTTTTATAAATAGAAAAAAACTGGCGTATGAGGTCCAGTTTTTCTTTATATTAGGGATTGGTACTATTTCATAATGAAGAAGGCTGCTACTGCTATGAAGACCAATGAGAGGCCAATAAATACAAGATTTTTTACCTTTTCATTTTTGATAGCGCCCTTGAGTTGAGAAATTTTTTCTTCTAACTTTTGCTTTTCTATAATGGCTTCTTGTTTTTCTTTCGTGTAATCTGGCAAAGCGACCATGTGCTTGATTTTACCTTCCAACTCCCCTACTCTTTGCTGAAGCATAAAGATGACTTTGTTCTTTTCTTCCAACATTTTGTCCTTTTCTTTGAAGATAAGAAAGAACTTTTCGATCTTTTGATCGATAGCATCCTCTAGTCCCTTGTTGGTACTTAAGCTTGTACTA
>JAPLUV010000038.1:31848-33163 GCA_026397395.1 candidate division SR1 bacterium
TTGGTACTTAGGTTTGTGCTAGTGCTTGCTTTCTGCTGAGTGACTGGTGTCTCTCCTTGGCTAACAATTTCGCTGTTGAGCTCTTGGCGAAGCGTAGAGAATTCTTGTTGTAATGAAAGAACTTCTTCTTTGGCCAAGATTACTTTGTTAGCAATCTTTTTGTAAGATAATTTTCCACTCTTGATATATCTGTCTATCGTTCTAGTCGAGATATTCAAAGATTTGGATGCAACCTCTCTGGTTACGTTGTACGTTTTGCTCATGGTCATGTATGCTATATGCTAAAAAAATAGAAGTGTATCACTGCACGAAAAAAGGTATTCCTACCCAGTAGGTAGCTTCGCGTGACTGTGTTCAGGTTTATTTTTTATTTATTTAGGTCAAATTTATTTGGTTCAATCTCTTTGAGATCTTGAAAGAGTGATTGAAGAAATACCGTAAGCAACACTCCTTCCAACATTCCCATAGAAATGATGTAGAGGTACACGTCAGATAACCATTTGGTATATCCCATAAAGAAATATATTCCTGACGATGAAGAAGGTCCCGCACCTGCATTCTGGATGTATGGGATCAATATCAAAATAAACATAATGATAACTATCCACATATAGAGCATCGTTTTCTTTTTCATTTTTATATCGTCTGTTTATCGAATAAAGATTATTTTTTGTTTGTACTATATAACTTTCTTAACAATAAGGTGGATAACAGTGACGATAAGCGAGAGTATGAATGTTTGAGACAATGTTCCCAAATGTACCGTGATGCCTACGTCAGCATAGTTGATCAATTGCTCAAAAACATAGAGTAAGAGAACATTGATGACGAGTCATGAAATACCTAGTGTCATATATTTGATCGGAAGGGTTAATGCTTTGAGAATGCTTCTCAAGAGCGAATTTACAATCCAAAATCAAACACCTAGTGCTCAGAAGATAATGAGCGTGTCTTGGTAGACAGAGCTTATCTTAAATCATAGCTCAGGGATATGATTGGCTACAACATAGAGTAAAACGGCATTGATGACAATAGTTATGACAAAGTGTTTGATAATCTTCATAGTCATACGCTTTGGCTAAAATAGTTTTTGTTTCTTGGTAGTTCACTCTATATAGACTTGTCCATTCATTTCAAGATGAAGCGTTGTATTGTGATTGACTTTTTGACATTTTACTATCATAATTGTCAGAAACTTGTCAATATATGTCTACTAATCGTCCATGAGATCATCGAAGACATCCTTGATTCCGTCTTTGAGGTATGTATGAATCGCGTTCCTCACTGCCATCATAGCTATTACTGCTGCTCTCTT
>JAPLUV010000010.1 GCA_026397395.1 candidate division SR1 bacterium
ACTTTTGATAGTACTACCAACATCCTAAAGTGTTACGTAAATGGCGTTGGAGAAGCCACCAACAATACCGCAACAACCAATCCGCCAAATAGCATAACCTCATTATTTATCTGAGCGAGAGGAAACGATTGAACATATTCGTTTTATGGGACTATTGACGAACCACGTATCTACAATCGCGCACTCACCTCTTGAGAAATTATGACGCTCTACAATTCCAATCTCAACAACTATGATACAGGCCAATGGAATTTTACAGTAACGACAAAAAATATTCCGCAATCATCATTTTTATACAGATATACCTGATATGCTTCGAATATTCTTGGAAATTCATATAGTACAGGAAGAAACATTTGAATAACATGATTAGTAGACACCACTGCTCCCATAATTACTTTCACCGGATCTACACCAGCAGACAATGCTTGGATAGCCACAAATTCATTTACTGCACAGCTAAATATTACAGAAAAGAATCTCTCTCAATTTATTCGATCACGAAGTGGAACAAATTATAACATCTATGATAGTGGTCTCGTATTATTAATGAACTTTGACAAGCTCACCTGAGAATCAGATAGCAATATCAAAGATTGGACAACAAATGGCAACATCTGATATACCATTGGAGGAGCTGCATGGACAGGAAATGGAAAATTTTGATGAGCATATATGCTAAATAATAGCGGATATATTATTGTACCTAGTTCTCCATCTATAGATCCTACTACTGCACGAACACTATCTGCTTGGGTCAAAAGAAATGTTATAGGGATAGAACAGGATATTTTGGAAAAATATGATCGAGTAAGTGGTAGAGGAAATTATGCATTAAGAATAGAAAATGATAAACTTATCGCTTATGTCATAGATGGACAAACAGGACAAAACTGTTGAATAACAAGTACTAGTTTCACCACATGAACACGATATCATGTCGCAGCCACTTTTGATAGTACTACCAACATTTTAAAGTGTTATGTAAATTGAGTAGGAGAAGCCACTAACAACGCTGCAACATTCAATCCATCAAATAGTTTAACACCATTATTTATTTGAGCAGGACATAGTGTTTGATTATATCCTCTCAGTGGAACTATTGATGAACCACGTATTTACAATCGTGCACTCACCTCTTGAGAAATCATGATGCTCTACAATTCCAATCTCAATAACTATGATACAGGCCAATGGAATTTTACAGTAATCCAAACAGGACTGCTAGCAAATATCTTATATAGGTACACAGGATATGCTAATGATCTTGCTACAAATGCTTATAGTACAGGAAGAACAGTAGGTTGGGACACCATTCCTCCATCTGTTTCTATCCTCATAAGTCCAATCAGTGGGCAAGTAATAAATACAGGCAATGTCACACTTTTACGAAGTGGAGCAGTCGATACAGGAATAGGCATGAGTGGATATGTATATCAAATCAGTACCGGTTCTACATTCACTAATTTCATTACTTCTGGATTTACATCATCCACAGGAATCACACAGGTTGGTCTCACGGATAGAACTTACTATCGACGCATATATGCTATCGACAAAGCAGGAAATACCGGATGACGAAGTAGCGGTTGGAATTTTATCGTAGATACGATAATAAATTGTGCATCTCGATGGAGTAATGAGAACTTCATCACGGGAGGATTTTGGACAGCAGGCACACCGACAAATGAGAATATTATATGTGCGCTCTATGGCACAGGAATTGGAGATACTACCGCATATACACAAAGTCGAAGTTGACGAAATACCACTCAATGTAATGGAGTCGCAATCACGGTTACAGGAATATCTGCAGGAACAAACACAATTCCTGATACACTCATAGACAATACTATCTATGTACTTAGTTCATGAGCATATATCACAACAGGCCAAATAAATATAGGAACCTGTGATGCAATAGTAGGATCAGGAACCGTCACCATACAAGCGAACTACACAGGAACCACAAGTTTATTATCAAGTAGTAGCAAAAGGAATATAATCCTAGACAACCTCAAACTCAATAGAAATTACAGAGGGAATACAAGTGCATATGTTGTATATGTAGACTTCACTCAATCCTCCACAATAAATAATATAGAAGCTTATAGTGGATACAATGGGATAGAATTTATTAATTCATCAATCTACGGAACCATAAATAATTCCGAAACATACAATAATAGTAGTTATGGAATATATTACTCAACATCAAACTATGGAACTATTAATAATTCACAAAACAACGGCAATTATGGAATAATGTTTAATTTATCAAACTATGGAACTATTAATAATTCACAAAGTTATAATAATACATATGGAATGTACTTAAATAGTACATATGGAGTTATAAACAACTCACAAGCTTACAATAATATTAACTTTGGAATTTATTTCAATGCTGCATCTGGAGTTATAAACAACTCTCAGACTTACAATAATGGTCAGAATGGTATAGCTCTAAATGTAACAGCTAGCGGCACTAAATACTATGGAAACAATAAAATATTTGGAAACGGATTCTCAGGTATATGATGAACTTCAACAAACTTTAGCACAGGCACTGATGGATTGATGTGACGAAGCAATGGAACTATCGATCAGACTCCAACAATGTCTCGAGATTACATCACAAATCCGATAAATACAGCCAACAATTATCTCCTTAGTCGATCATGAGGATTTACAAGAGCTCAGATACCAGCATATACAGGTACCGTGACTTCACAATATTCCTACGGAAGTGGAACCCTTACCCAGATACAGCCAGTACTCTATTCAGGACCCACACTTATCGCCTCATGAATATACACTACAGGCAACTTTATCTGAAGTTCCTTAGCAAAAATTACTGGAAGTATTCTTGGAATGAATACGCGATCAACAACAAGATTAACCGTTACAGGTATTGCAAGTAGCCCAGCTACTATGTACAACATTTTCTGAGACATTACAGGATTCATATATGGAGTAACGAGCAATAGTAGCACGGGAATTACATTCTCATGATGATTGGTTACTGGTGAACTTATTACACAACTATACGATCCAACAAATTATTTTGCTATGCACTTCCAGAAAGTGACTTCTATAGACAATATTTTGCCATCGATACCAATATTATTAAGTCCAACAAGTGGAACAACATTAACAACAGGAAACGTAAGTCTTCTACGAAGTGGAGCAATCGATACAGGAGCAGGAATCAGTGGATATATCTACCAAGTAAGTACGGGTGTATCATTTACAACCTTTACTACCTCTGGATCTACAACAGCTACAGGAATAACTCTGAATGGGTTAAACAGTGCTACCTACTATCGACGTGTATATGCTATCGACAACGCAGGAAATACCGGATGACGAAGCTCTGGATGGATTTTTACCGTAAGTGTAAGTACATATTCATGTCTCTCATGATGGAACAATGATAATTTCCTTAGTTGATCATTTCGAGCAAGTGGACCAAACGATCAGAATATTATCTGTGCTTTGTTTGGTGACGGTAGTGGATGAGTAGATTCGACGGCATATACGACAGGACGAGCGACTAATTGTATAACAAGTAACATATCAGTCACAGGCATAACCGCAGGAACAAATAAGCTACCTGACAACTTAGCAAACAATACTATCTATGTACTAGGCACAGGTATCTATATCGAGACAGGTACAACAAATATGGGAAGTTGTACAGCAATCATAGGAACAGGTACCGTAGAGATTCAAGGCAATTACACTACTGATACAAGATTAATTTTGGGTAGTGGAAAAAACAATTGGATACTAGATAACCTTAAGTTAAATAGAACAACTACTATATGAGGATCATCAACAGATGTTATCTATGCAATATCCAACCCATCAATAACAATAAATAAAATACAAGCATACAGTGGCTACAATGGGATATACTTATATTCTTTATCAAGTCGGGTAATCAACAATTCTCAAAGTTATAATAATTCAGCTTACGGGATTAAAATTGAAAGTAGTACGTATCCAGAAGTTATAAGCAATTCTCAAAGCTACAATAATGGGTGAGGAGGATTATATTTATATTCTGTAATCTCTGCATTACTTACGGGCAATAAAACATACAACAACAATGGAGATTGAATATATTTTAATACTACCAATGGAGTTACAATTATAAACAATCAGACATATAATAATGCAGGTAATTGATGTCAATTTTCGTTAGGTTCAGACTCAAATTCAATAAACAACACACAAATATATAACAATAACTGAGCAGGACTAATCATAACAAATACCACAAACAAAAACGTCTTTAATAATATACAGACGTATAATAACACAGGATATGGAGTATCAAATAACGGATATGAAAATGCATTTAACAATTTACAGAGTTACAACAACAAAGGATGAGGTATTGATATATGAATAGGCACAATGTACAGTACATTCAACAATACTCAGATATATAACAATAATGGAGACGGATTGTCTACGTATTGAGATTTAAATGCATTCAACAATCTACGAAGCTATAACAATGCAGGAGTAGGAGTAAATAATATTGGTGCAAGTCTTGTCACCTATTATGGAACAGGCAGAATATTTGCCAACAGTGGTGGTAATATTCTATGATCACTAACGACAGGATATACAAGTGATGCCCTAGTAGCATGACTAGGATGGGCTAACTGAGTCATCCTTTGGACAGGAACAATGTCATGGGATAGTATAACCAATCCTATAAACTTAAACGGAAATTACCTTCTTCCATGGACTGGCACATGGACATGAATGATATGACAAAAAACAGCATATCTCAATACCACCACAGACAAATATTCTTATGGTAGTGGTATTCTTACTCAAGTACAACCAGTATCTTATCCTAGTACTACACTGGCAACACGATGAACATTTGACGGCACAAAATATATTGGATCCAATATCACAAGATATACAGGATCAATAGTAGGAATATCTAATATATGGTATACTACAGGACTTACCGTAACGGGGACAGCAAATAGCGGATGGATAAGTACATATTCATTATTTGGTAATCTTTTCGCATACAAGACAGGAATAAATATAAATACAAGCACAGGCATATATTTAAATGCATCAAATGGCACCAAGACTATCATTACACAATTATATTCTGGTACAGATTTTGCTAGTCACTTCCAAACAATTACAACCTTGGATACAATAGCTCCTACTGCGAGCGTCATGTATCAATATTTTTCTTGATACACGTTAGCAACCCTTACAGGATATTCAGAGCCTATAACTATTACCAATAACGGTGGATCTTCTGGATACGCATTTTCTGGCGATGTTCGAAGATTTACCTACACCTATCAAGATATTGCTGGCAATACAGGAAGCACCATGGCTCGATGACGAAATAATGATAACTTCATAAATGCAGGATTCCGAAGTAATAGTCCAAGTACATGAGAACTCATCAATGCTTTGTATGGAGACGGATCGGGAGGTGTAGACAAAACCGCATATACCAAATATCGGACAGGAAATCTCTGTGTGACCTGATCCATGACAGTCAGCTATGTATCACCGGGAGTCAACACATTGACGGCTAGCCCAGCAGCAAATACCATATATGTTTTAGGCTCAGGAAGTTATACAACAACAACGCAGATTAATTCTGCAGGCAACTGTATGACACTCATAGGAACAGGAAATGTTGTTCACCAAACCACCACATTCAGTTCATACAATATATTAATCAATCCAAGACGAAACAATATTATTGACAATATAAAATTTGATGCAACAGCTACTGGTACATGAGGAACTCATATGTACAACACATATGGGATATACATCAGTGCATGAGGAAACAATACCATAAACAATACAAAAGCATATAACGCCTGATCAATAGGTCTACTTATGGGAGGATCTACGATTAATAACTTCATTAATTATCTAGAAGCATTTAATAACAAATGAAATAATATTGTAATTTCGACCGCTCACAGAAACATTATTCAAAATTCACAAGCCTATGGAAGTAACTATCCATGAATTCAAATAAATGTAGGTAGTCAAAATAATAAGCTCAATAATGTACAAATATTCAATAATGGGATGGGGATAGATATAAGCGCATCTTCAGGTACAATTCTCAACAATATTCAATCTTACAACAATGAAGGATATGGAGGAATTTATATAGAAGCAGGATCTACAGGAACTATTATCAATAATGCAAGTGTATATAATAATGCAAGTTATGGGTTTTATATAAGAGATACCAGTAACAATATTATTCTCAACAATGTATCCATATACAATAATACTCAAGCACGATATTCTGACAATAATGCATGACAAACGGGAAATAAATTTTACGGGACAATATCTATATTTGGTAATGGAGCAAATGGATTTGGGACAAGAATAGATACATGAGCTGCAGCAACCTATGCAAATGTAGGATGGATAACAGGAACTGTAGTCACCACACAAAACATGAACTGTTCGTTGGTAAGTCAACCAGATGGATTCCTTTATCATCCTACAGACACAGGATGTCTATTTAGAGGAGTAAATGCTAGTTTAGGGACAAGTCCAAATGGACTCACCTATATGTACGGCACAGGAATGTATAAACAAGTACAACCAGTACAATTTACCTGAGCAGGTATAGAATATGACAATCTAGACTATAATACAGGATATACTATTGCACAAGTAAACACCTGATCAAGTATTGGTTATCTCAAATTCAAAAATGCCACCTATTTTACTGATACAGGTAATGTAGAAGTATATATGGGATATTCTATTTCAGGAGCCAGTTATATCTTATCAGGAGATATTAGTTGAAGTCCATTAACCTGAATATTAAGTGGCTACAGCAAAGTATTATCAGTTAGTTTAACGACAAGTACAGGTACAAAATATATCTGAGTATTCTATAGCGGATGAGGATATACAAGATCGTTTACCACTCGTATAGAATACATAGGAGCAATAAGCAATGCCCTTATTAGCAAATATTTTTCTTATAATTCACGATACACAGACAATCGAGAAAGAAATCCTTGTGATCCAAGAGACATCACCGTGACACAAATAAATTCTGGACTCAACACCATCCCAGCAGCTCCAACAGCCTACACTATCTATATTCTCAATTCTGGAGATTATAGAATAAGTGCAAGTAGGGATGCACCTTATTGTGGTGCAATGATAGGAAGTGGTAAAGTGACAGAATATTCAACAGGAAATTTAGGATATACCAACTTCTACATTACCAAAAATAACTCCATCTGGGAAAATATCAGAATTGACGGAGAAAATGATGGCATAGGAGGGAAACACACAAGAAATAATGCTGGTATATATCCTGTCTATTCAAATAATATGACATTCAATAATATGCGAATATATAATCATTTAAGTATGTGAGTATATGTATGGTTTGGCAAAAACATGACTTTCAACAATATCAATGCATACAACAACACAAATAATGCCATTGCTTTTGCTGGGACGACAAATGCACTGATAAACAACACAAACACCTACAATCATACTTCAAACGCAATAAATGCATCAACAGAAAATACTAATATCATAATCAATAACTATGCATCGTTTAATAATGCATCAGCAGGAATTGGCCTTCAAATTAACAATGGATTAGTCGTGAACAATATACAGAGTTACAACAATGGATACGGGATAACTACAAATGCAATAGACACAAAAACCAATAACCTACGAGTATACAACAACTCAAACTATGGAATATGAAGTAATCCAGCAATAAGATATTATGGAAATACAACAATTTTTGCTAACTGAGTGAACACTATACAGGGTACTACAGGACGAGGAGAATACTCCTATCTATGATGGTCTACAGGAACAACCACAACAACAGGAACAATGTCCTGTGATCGAGTTGCGAACCCAAGAGGCAGTACAGGAATCATGCTACAAACGTGAGCAGCATGTAACACAAAGTCAAATATCCTTTCTCGAAGTGGAGCAATAACTGATGGAATTCTCTACGGAGAGAATATCATCACACAGATACAACCAGTCAGAATATCAAATCAAGAAATAGTAGCAAGTACAATCCCATACGATACAGGTAGATTTATTGCAGAGTCAGATCCTCTCATTTTGATCAAAGTATTTTCTCATATCAGTGGACAAGTCATTACGAGTAGTGGATTGACACTAACCTGATACCTCAGACAGGGATATCCTCGACTGAGCGGAACGGTAGTCACTATTACAGGAATTACAAACACCAGGACAGGAATATCAGACAGTAGCGGTAACCGATCCATAGCTATCACCTGATTGATAGAATGAGCAAAAATACTCAGAGTACAGGCCACAGACACAGCTGGACGTATGATGGAAAATGCATTGATTATCAACGTTGATTTCCTACCAATACTAATTTTCACTGGAGTCAATCCTGCAGATAATGCACGAATCAATAAAAATTCATTTACCGGACAACTAGACATTACAGAAACATTCCTCAATCAATTTAAATGGACACGAAGCGGTATAGACTATAGCATATATGACTCAGGACTGGTCTTTATGATGAATTTTGATAAAGTATCAGCATTATGAGAAAGTGATGGACTCATAAAAGATTTCTCTCAATATGGAAATAATGGTAGTGGCTATGGATGAATTGCATGGACAGGGAATGGAAGACGAAGTGGCGCTTATTTATTTAATGGAGTTGATGGATATGTAAACGCATGAAGTGGAACTAGTTTAAATTTTGGAACAGGAGCATTCACTGTCCTTATACGAGCACAGACTACCTTATCATGAGGAGCTAGATGACTTATAGATAAATGATGAATATTTGGTAACGTAACATGATGGAGTATCTGTTATGCATACAGTCCAGCAAGCGTATATATATTATTAGGGACCTGAGGTGGCTATCTAGCATATAACACTACTCTCTCAACGCGAACGGGATATAAACAAATATGATTTACGAGAGAATCTGATGGAAAAGTATATTTTATCAATGATGGCACCAAAACATATACCAATAATATTATCTCATCAAATTTGGACAATACTAAACTATTAAGAATCTGAGTTGGATCACACGCTGAAGCAAAATTTAGTGGAGCATTAGATGAACCGCGTATTTACAATCGTGCGCTCACTACTTGAGAAATTGCCACAATCTACTATTCCAATCTTAATAAATATAATACGGGTAGTTGGAATTTTACCATCGTACAAACTGGTTTACTTACTGATGGAATTTTTAGATATACAGGATATGTCAGTGATCTTATAGCAGGGAATAGTTATACAACAGGAAGAAATATTGGTCGTGATACAATAAATCCATGAATACCAATTCTGCTTTCACCAACCAGTGGACAAACAATCAGTATGCCAAGCGTTACCCTCTTACGAAGTGGATCCGTAGAGACAGGATCATGAATCAGTGGTTATATCTATCAAGTAAGTACGGGAGCTGGATTTACAACATTTATTACCTCTGGATTCACGACAACTACAGGAATATCTCTGAGCAACCTCAGCGGAAACACCTACTATCGACATGTGTATGCTATCGATATCGCAGGGAATACAGGTGGACGAAGTTCCGGTTGGAATTTTATTATAAATACAAGTTATTGTCTCTCATGATGGGATAATGATAATTTCCTTAGTGGATCATTCCGATCAAGCGGCCCAACTAATCTCAATATCATCTGTGCACTTTTGGGCGATGGAAATGCATGATTGGATAAAACAGCATATACTACAGGACGAGGAAGTATAGGCTGTGTGACATGAAACATGGTAGTCACGGGACTTTTTGCAGGCACCAATCAAATACCAGACACATTAGCTACAAACACCATCTATGTATTAAATTCAGGAACCTACATCGAAACAGGCATCACAAACATATGAACATGTAGTGCCATAGTCGGTAGTGGAACAGTAACTATCCAAGCTAATTATACGACAAACACTGATCTACTATATGCCAATAGTGTAAATAATTGGATACTAGATAATCTCAAATTAGATAGAGCTCGTTGATTAGCTGCAGGTGGCTCTGACTATGTTGTTCATCTATTTAATAGTCCATCCACTACAATAAATAATATCGATGCGTATAGTGGAAAGTATGGTATATTTCTCAATACATCATCACACTATGGAACAATCGTTAATAGTCGTGCGTATAACAACCTAACACATGGAATCGTTTTCAATCAGTGATCGAACTCAGGAAAAGTAATAAATAGTAGAGTATATAATAATGGATCCGCCGGTATTTTCTTTGATACAGAAACTTGAGGAAGTGTAACTAATAGCCAAACATATAATAATGTCAGTCAGGGGATATCTTTCCTCAATGCAATATCTGGAACCGTCAACAACTCACAGAGCTACAATAATACAGGAGCGGGAATATCTCTACAATCATCAACAGGAGCCAATATCAACGATTCACAAAGTTATAATAACGGAGGTGTAGGAATATATTTCTACAGTTCTGATTCTGGAACCGTCAATAATTGTCAGGCATATAGTGGGAAAAATGTTGGAATCCAATTTGATAATAATTCCAACTATGGAAGAGTTAACAGCGGACAGAGTTATGCTAACTTTAGTCAAGGAATAACATTCAACACTGCATCCAATTACGGAATAATTAGTGGTAGCCAAAGTTATAACAACACAGGAGCAAATATATTGTTTAATAATTCTTATTATGGGCAAGTTAATAACTCTCGAATATATAGTGGTAAAGTAGAAGGAGTTTATTTCAATGGCGCACACACAGGACAAATTATCAACAGTCAATCGTATGGCAACACTAGTCACGGACTATATATCGTATGATCTAATAGTCTAGTCATAACGGGTAGCCAATTTTATAACAATACAGGATATGGGATACGGTTTAATGCATCCACAGGAGGAATAGTTACTAATTCTCGAATATATAAAAACAAAAATGTAGGAGTATATTTCTATCTATCACCTGGAGGAAATATAAATAATAGCCAAGTGTATAGTGGCAATACCATTGGAGCCCAATTCGATACTTCAAACAGTGGACAGATTAATAACTCTCAAATTTATAACAATTCAGGATGTGGAATATCAATAGGTGGCTCAAATTGGGGACAGATTAATAATAGCCAGATTTACAACAATCTAGTTTATGGAATAATTGTTAATCCAGCTTCATCATATGTAATGATTAACAATTCTCAGATATACAATACCAAAGGATCATCGGCTATTGGCCTATACTTTTTCTCTTCATCCAATTATAGTGTCATCAATAACAGTCAATTTTATAACAACTACTACGGAGTAGGTTATGGTGGATGATCCAACTCTGGCGCCATCAACAATTCTCAAATTTACAATAATGCAAATATTGGACTATATTATGTAGATGGATCTGGTGGAAGTATCAACAACACAATGATATACAATAACTGATCTTTAGGAATATATCTAGCAGGAGGATCAACAGGAAATAAATATTATGGAAACAACAAAATATTTGGAAATGGAAATAATAGTATATGATGACCCGCAGCAGCATTCACAACAGGTACTAATGGACTTGCAGGACGAAGTACCGGTTCATTGGACTTCTCACCAACAATGTCGCGGGATTATATTACCAATCCAATGAACATAGCCAATAATTATCTTCTCGGTTGGTCAGGAAGCTTTACAAGTCTACGATGAGCAATCACGACATTCACAGGAAGCTCATGAATGCAATATTCCTACGGAAGTGGAACACTCACTCAGGCACAACCAGTGGTATATTCTGGTGCATCTCTTCTTATCACATGAGGAAGCTTTTCAGGTATCCAATTTATCTGAAGTACAGTAAGGAAAATTACCTGAGACTTATTATGAATCAATGCGTTCAATGCAAGTAATGGAAGTATCGTTACTGGTATCGCAAGTAGCCCAGCAACCAAGTACAATGTTTTCTGAGATCTCAGTTGATTCCGTTATGGTCTAACAAGTAACACAAGTACAGGAATAACGTTCTCATGAGGTCTTTTGACAGGCAGAGTCGTTACACAGATCTACGATCCATCTAATTATTTTGCACTACATTTCCAAAAAGTTGCAAATATAGACAGAATTGGCCCATCGATTCCAATATTAATAAGTCCTGTTAGTGGGACAATTATCAATATATGAATAGTAGATTTCCTACGAAGTGGTGCTGTAGATACGGGAGTTGGAATGAGTGGTTACTTCTATCAAATCAGTACAGGAGCTACATTTAATAGCACATTTTTCTCGGGCTTCACAACCAACACAGGAATAACACTGGCTGGGTTTTCAAGTAACACCTACTATCGACATGTGTATGCTATCGACCTTGCAGGGAATACCGGATGACGAAGCTCTGGTTGGAATTTTAGCATAAACACAAATTTCTGTCTCTCATGATGGAACAATGATAATTTCCTTGATGGATCATTCCGAGCAAGCAATCCAAGTAGCAACAATATCATCTGTGCATTATATGGCGATGGTAGTGGATGAGTAGATACCACAGCATATACGACAGGACGACGAGCAAATACTTGTCTTACAGGAAATATGATAGTCACATGAAGATTTGCAGGAACAGATCAGTTACCAACTACATTAACAGACAACACGATTTATGTATTAAATACATGAAACTATACTATGACAGATACAAGAAATATGTGAAATTGTACAGCAATAGTAGGTAGCGGAACAGTAATTATACAAAGTAACTATAGAACAGATGCGAGATTATTATTGAGTACAAACAAAACTAATCGGATCTTAGATAATATTCAATTAAATAGAAATCGAACAGGTTGAATATTTACCGACAATATTTATAGCCAAGATAGCCCATCTACGACAATGAACAATATCCAAGCATACAGTGGGAATAATGGAATATATCTTTATGGATCAATGTATTTCTCGATCAACAATAGTCAATCATATAATAATGCTAGCTATGGAATATATGCACATAAACTATCGCATACGGGAACAATCAATAATATCCAAGCATATAATAATGGCACCTACGGTATAGATATAGTAGAATCAAATAATGTGCTCATCAACAATAGTATCTCACACCACAATACCAAATATGGAATAGCATTTTCTCTTTCCAACTATGGACAGATCAATAATTCTACAGTATATGCCAATCCTGACAATTGAATAATGTTTACTAAGTCATCATCTGGAGCAGTCAGCAATACACAAATTTATGATAATCATCGATATGGAATACTCTTTTCTGGTTCCAATAGCTGAGCTATATACAATAGTACGAGAGTATATGGAAACTTTTACAATGGAATAAATTTTTATCTTTCGCCATGAGGAAGTATCGACAGTTCTCAAAGTTATAGTAACAGCTGATATGGGATACAATTTGATACGTCAAACAATGGAAAAATAAATAATTCTCAATCTCATGATAACACAAATAATGGAATGATATTTACTAATTCATTATCTGGAAATATCAATAATTCTGCAAGTAACAACAATACGTGATATGGAATATACTTTAGTGCATCTACAGGAGGATCTATAGACAATACTGAAATCAGTACCAACAAAAATTATGGAATATATATCTTATCTTCATTCAATGTGAGAATCAATACAGGAACGGTCCGCTACAACTCAAGTTATGGAATAGTTTTCTATGGTTCCATCAGCGGACAGATTAACAGTACTCAAAGTTATGGAAATACTGGATATGGAATAAATATAGATACTTCAAACTATGGACAAATTAACAATAGTCAAAGTCACGATAATACAAGTCATGGAATTCGCGTATACAATTCTACAAACGTAACTATAAACACAGGGCGAACATACAGTAACGGATATGACGGAGCTCAGTTTGTTGGAGCATCTCATTACGGAATAGTTAACAATTTAATGAGCTCTGGAAACGGGACAAATGGAATCTATTTTGCTAATTCTACAAACGGACAGATAAACAATTCTTACAGTTGCAATAACGTACAACTTGGTATTGGTATGGGAATAGCAGATTATATAAGCATCAATAATAGTAAAAGTTATGCCAATACGGGATATGGAATTTCTTTTGTTTCTTCAAATAGCTGACAAATCACAAATAGCGAATCATATAAAAATACCAGTTACGGTATTTATGCTGATGCATGATCTTCTAACGAACAGATTAGTGGTAGCAAGGTTTATAATAATGGCCAAGAATGAATATTTTATGCTGGTAGTTACATGTATATCACCAATAGCCAAGTTTTCAATCATCCAGCCGCCTACGGAATAGAATATGGTGGGAATGGTGGACAAATCAACAATACACAAAGTTACAATAACTTATATGGAATAGCATATATTGGATCCAACAATACTATAATCAATAATAGTCAATTCTACAATAATGGTAGTTATGGTATATGATATATGAACGGAGCAAAATACAATACCATAAACAATAGCCAATCATATAATAATGGTGGTAATGGAATACAATATACTGTAGCTTCCAACTCAGGATCAATCAACAATTCTCAGATATATAACAATGGAAATTATGGTATCTATTATTTATCTTGAGCATACAACAGGATCAACAATATTCGAGTATACAACAACGCATATACAGGCGTATATATAGATGCATCTTCTGTTGGGAATAAATATTATGGAGACAACAAAATATTTAGCAATTCATGAGCTAATATATGAGGTACGATAGCTAACGCTACATCAGGGACAATAAATACAGTTTGACGAAATACAGGGACAATAGATCAGTCACCAACAATATCTCGAGATTACATTACCAATCCATTAAATGTTTCTGGAAATTATTTATTAAGTCGATCATGAGGATTTACAAGATGACAAATAACTGCATATACAGGAACCACGACTTCACAATACTCCTACGGAAGTGGAATACTCACACAAGTACAACCAGTTTTTTATTCTGGTACATCTCTTATCACATGAGGAACATTTAGTGGAACGAATTTTATCTGAAGCTTTATTACAAAAATTACAGGAAATTTATTATGAATAAATCTCTATAGCTTCGGCACTATCACCGTTACAGGTAGTGTAGGTGCTCCTGCTACCAAATACAATCTCTTTGGAGATATCATTACATTTGTATATGGTGTGACAGGAAACAACAGCACAGGTATTACCTTAATATGATGAGGTAATAGCAAAAAAGTTGTGACACAAATATATGATCCAATCAATTATTTCGCTATGCATTTCCAGAGCATAACAACTGGAGATATAATAGCACCAACGATTCCAATATTATTAAGTCCAATAAGTGGTAGTGTAGTAACAGGAACAGTAAATCTTCTCCGAAGCGGCGCAGTAGATACAGGAGTAGGAATGAGTGGATATATTTATCAAGTAAGTACGGGAGCTGGATTTACCAACTTCATTACATCTGGATTTACGACANNNNGACAACAACAGGAATCACACAGGTTGGTCTCACGGATGGAACCTACTATCGACATGTATATGCTATCGACCTCGCAGGAAATACAGGTGGACGAAGCTCTACTTGGAATTTTATCGTAGATACTATTTCGCCTATTTTGATCTTCACTGGAGTCAATCCTGCTGATAATGCATGGATCAATACTAACTCATTTACCGGGCAAATGGATATTACTGAGCTCAACCTTGGTCAATTTAAGCGAACACGAAGTGGTATAGATTATAGCATCTATGATTCATGACTTGTCTTTATGATGAACTTTGACAAAGTAACTACTATCGGAGAATCAACAACTATCGTCAAAGACGTTTCAAAAAACAATTATACAGGAGCAGTAGAAATATGAGTCATTCGAACAGGTAATGGTAGATGGAGCGGTGCATATATTTTCAATGGAGGAATAACAGCAAATGACAAAATTACCTTAACTTCTACTAATGCACCAAATATGGGTACAGGAAACTTCTCTATCGGAATGCGAGTATATCCATACATTGGTCCATGATCAGTTCCTGGATCTAGTGCAATATTATTTAGGAAAGGATGATGATACAATACCGCTGCTCCAGGATATAGTATGGACTTTGATTACTTCCAAATGTCGAGCTCTACTGCTGTGATTATCAATGCATCACTTGGAGGAGCTGTTCCAGCTACAGGAATATGGAGTTATTATATGTATACTATAGATAGAGCTGGTTATATCAAAAAATACATCAACGGAACATATATAACAGGAACTGATATTTCAGCTTACGCGACAGAAAACATCAATACAGCAGTAGCTGACAATAGAATTTGATGATTTAATTACTCTGGTATGATGGACGAGATACGCATATTCAATCGTGCACTCACTTCTTGAGAAGTTTCCACACTCTATTATTCCAATCTCAATAAATATGATACCGGTAGATGGAATTTTGTTATTGTACAGACGGGATTAATAGCAAATGGATTCTATAGATATACAGGATATGCGAGTGATCTTGCAAACAATATTCCAGCAATCACAGGTAGGAATATAGGACGAGATGGAGTATGACCAACATTTACTTTGGCAAATAACTCAGGTCAAGAATGTAGTGCTGGTAATATGTATATAAGTGCAGCTGTAGATACAGGAATAGGATTACATACGACACCATATAGTTTTGATGGAAGTAGTCGAGGAACATCTACAGGGACAACAGTTGCTGCATGACATACATGATCACAAATTATTACCTGATGGGTAAGAGATCTCTTTGGTAATTTTACTATCCATACAGGTGCATATGCATTCAACGACACCTTACTTACGGGTAATAATTTTACTTGAAGCACTAACGTACACAATAGCACAGTGACAGGCAATTGGAAAGAATTATCAAGCGCAATAGATGGTTTATGTGGTAGTGGATTTGTATCATTTAGTGGTATGATAACTACAGGTTCCAAAGGTATATGTAGTGTATCTTGAGATGTTATATCATATACACCAAACGCTAATCAAACAGGAACAGATAGTTGTATCATGAGCATCAAAGACAATGAAAATAATGCAATAAACATTACTGCATATCGAAGAGGAATCAATAGTACCGTAGTACAAAACATAATCAACACAGGACGAGATATCGGTAGTGGAAAAACAGCTCCAATACCATGGAATTTAGAAAAAGCATTTACAGGAAGTGACGATTACTTTACTGTTACAGATTATTCTGGATCCACTCGATATACCACACTACTCTTCAGTGACATGACAGACGGTAACGGACATAGCATAGCTGTAACCAATATAAATGTAAAAACGGTAACTGGAGTCATTGCCTTCCCAGGAACCACATCAAATCCAAATGTGATATCAAATATTACTAGTGGATCATACATCACATGCAGTTATAGTCCAATTACATTTATCCAAAGGACCTCTAGTGCTTGATGAACTGGAACATACGGAGTACAGACTCGACTCAAAGTAAATATACCGATATTACAAGATGCATGAATATATCATGGTACCATAATTTATACACTACCATAAATAACAATACACAGAAAAATCTATATCATTAAGAATATAAAAATTGTCAATTTGTTTTCTATTCATAGATTGATTTCTTCTTGACTAGTTAATCTATATGCCTATATTCGATGCAAAGTTACATACAATTTTACTTTACATTCTTATCATCAATGATGAAAAAATTTCTAATAGCAGCTCTATTTTTACTTTCTATGGCAATAGGCATTAAGAGTGCACATGCGGATAATCTTCAGAATATTTTTTTAGATTATTGCAACACCGATGCTAAAACATTGACGTATACTTTAGATACTAATGTAGATACAGGAATATGTTATTCCATATTCAATAATTCCAGTCAAACAACTACCGTCAAAGTAAACTTCGTGGATGGGACGTTTACCAACGACAAACAATTTTCACAAGCATGTTGGGATGAAGGAAGAAGAAATAATTTTGGGCAATACGTCACAGGGTACCAGACACTAGTAACTTTATGATCAGGAGAAAGCAAAAAACAATTAGCTAAATTGAGTTATCCTCAAGGAAAAGATGGTCAATATTACGGCTGTATAACATATACTATAGCCGATACAAATGCAGGAGAGAGTAATTTCGCTATCGTAATCCGTAAGGCTAAGTTTATTAATGTCTTAGTAGGACATCCTGAAAATTTAACATGAGCAATAGCTCTAGATGATAAGCCAAGAGATGGATACAGCAATCTTTCGTCTAATCCAAGATTAAGAATCTATCAAGATCCTACTGACAATAAATACATGGTCGAAGTAGTAGTCAAAAACATATGACCAGTAGAAGAAAATATAGTACTCACAGGAATTACATCCAACTTCTTAATGTACAAAGAAACCTTCACTGAGTTACGTAAAATATTACCATGAGAACAGTTTATTATTACGAGAAAACTAGACACCATACCAAATTATGATCTCAAGGTAGATATCCAGTTATCTCACACATGGACAATTCCTGGTCGTCCAGACATTGCATCCAAAACATTATTTTTAGGTGAAACAACTCATATCTATATTCTAAATATTATTACCTATGCAACTGGTATAGGATTACTTCTCCTTCTATTGATTCTCATATTACTTATCAAATCAGCAATGAGAAAAAGAAGACCTCAGGATCTTTCAGGGACAACAATACCAGCAACTACAAAATAAAAACGTCATGCACAAATAAATTCATCTCATATACTCATATTATACATAATAGACCTATGTTTTTTGAGTAAAATAAAATTTTTTACCTACACCTCCATCAGCATGAAAAGATTATTTTCTCTAATATGTTTATCTGTATCTCTATTAGTGTACACAGGGAATATAGTCTCATGAGATACCACACCATGAAATATAGAATGATCAACAGGAACTGTTACAGGAAATACCTCTGTAGAAGCACAATTTAATATGTGAATTTTTGATCAAGCAAGTTCAGATATAGATAACATACGAGTAAAGTTCTGTAACTATGATTATAAACTTGAGCAATACAAAATCTCTCCTTGAGCAGCTCAAGATATCTGCCTAGAGATAGGGAATAACGCAAAAAGAGATATTCCCATTACTATAGAATTTGTTGATGGAACAGTCACTAGTGATAAAGGAAAAAACAGAGCCTGTAAAGCTAATGGAGACAATAAACTATTTGGACAATATGTGAGTGGAATAACATCGCCGATAGTAATACCAGCCAATGGTACAATTATCAGACATGCAACATTACACTATCCATCAGAGATCAAAGGAAAAATTTCTGGATGCTTAGTCTATTATGCGAACTGAGCAATGATGTGATGACCTAAAATAAGTTTTAATATACTTATACGTAAAGCGTTATTCATTGATACCTTAATTAAACCTCATTTTCTATTACTGTATGGACGAAAAATACTATGACTACTCATAGTAATAATCATTTGATTTCGAAAGAATATAAGACACTACATATTTCCTATACGCAAAAAGATCAAATCAAAAAAGAAAACGAATACATAAAGAATTTCTGATAATGGAGAAATCTATATTGTATACCTAAGAGCAAATGAAAGATTAGTAGAGGATAGATAGATAGATCTACTAATTTTATCTTATATAAAATATAGCAAAAGAGAGCTATCGTCAAGATTCTATCTTAAAAACAGAAAAGTGAAATAGATAGAGACTAAGGATTAGTAATCGATATATCCTTTCATATATAAGGAAAAATATCAATAGCAACAGGATTGTTGTTCAAACAAGAGAGGAATACAAAAAAAACAAACAAATTATCTAAGGATAACAGCATAGTAGATAGGTAGATCAAAAGAGAAAACAACAAGATTTATGGCTAAAGAGAAAACATTATCATATCCAAATAACAAAAAAATCCATAACAACATTCATGCTATGGATCTTTCTATTATAGAAAATATATTGTGATGTAGATATCTAACTAGAATTGAGTAAAGAGTAGAACTCACGTATATCGTCATCATCATTGAGCAGCAGGAATACTAACCTTCATAGTAATGTTTTGTGACCACAAAGAAAGTCATGAATTATTTTCTCTCGCAGCCATATCATACGGAGAACTCAAAGCAGCTGATGGATTAGTTCCTATTGCTCAAGTTTTAGTCAATACATAACCAGTTCCACACCAATTAGTACCTGTATAAGTTACATTAGCAGGAGGAATAACAGCAGTTGAGAGTCCAAACAATCATCCAGTTAGTGCTGTAGATTGTATAGTAATTCTAAAACTCTGTCATAGCATATCACTCGCCGTAAATCTATGATTTCCACTAGAAAACATTCACTGTGTTACTAATGCTATACCCGTAGTTCAGAAATCTATTCCAGCTCACGTATTTCAGGTAAACATAGTAGCTCAGTAATTACAAGGATCTCCAGAGAAATAATAACCCATAGAACCACCAGTATCCTTACCGAAGGAAAATACTCATGTAGTGATACGCAAAGTGGTATTTACTGGAGAAAGACTCTGCGCAACAGCAGAATAAAATATTCCTCGCATAAAGAGAAGTCCAAAGAAAATCAAGGAAGCGGACTTGATGGTGAATTTCTTTGCAATGGTAGATGGTTTCATCTGACATAATTTATAAAGATAAATTTATTACCTTATCATCAATTATATATATTTTATTATATAATGCAAATTTTAACAGACTTTTTTGAAGTACAAACTATACTAAAGAATAGGGACAAAACAGGCAAATCAAGGGAAAAATGCTCAAATAGAATAATTATTTTCTAATACTTTTACGTACATCACGTACCACTTTTATATATTTATTTAGTTATTACAAGCTAATTTTATCTTTTTTTGAGATATAAAATATAGAAAATCAGATATAATAAAGTCTAATAAATACAGAAAACATGACACAAAGATTATCTGAGATGTACTAATCACTTAACATCTGTTCTCATCAGCATCAGCATCACATATCCTCTCAATTCCAGCATCATAGGAGTAGCTATTCTCATCATAATACCGGCTTCTTTGAGTGCCTGTAAATGTTTAGAATACCACATCAGTGGCGCATGAGGCGTATTGAGCACAAAGAAATCCATTCCACTCTGTATAGTTACAAAGAAGTTTCTTTCATTGTCTTGTATATTGTAGGTATCTCCAAAGAGTAATCTAGAAAGAACGGTACCAAACTGAGCTCTATTGACGTATTGATTGGGATCAAAGTTCATTTTCGGAGTATTTCCGTCTTCCTCCAGTCACATCAGCCCATATTGACAAGCAATCACAGCATAATACTGCATTTCCAAACTTTCTTTATCCATATCTGGATAAATACAATTTCTCAGAATATTTAATCTAATATCAGTAAATTGCATAGTAAACTTCGAAATCATTTTAGCTAATTGTGACCTTTTGATATAGCCATCAAGATTAGCCTGTCCCATAGGATGTATAGTAGTAATACCAAAACTATATGCTCGATTATAGGCAGTAGTTAATTCATCTTCAGGAGCAGGAGCTCCATGACCACAGCTATGATCATAATAACTTGGTGAAAAATCGCCATTTGGACAGTAGTCTTTGACTAAAATTGTTCATCAACCATTACTACCAGAAGATACTGGTAACAAAGCAGAACACAGACTATTACAATATCCAGCTTGACCATTATGAGATCACGCATCACAATATTCTCCTGTTTCAATAATACCATTACCACACACAGGAGCAGGAAGAGGTCCTGGAATATTGCCAGTACAAACAGTATTACAGTATCCCGTCATTCAATTATAAGATCCATTATCACAAACTTCTCAAGATTCAATGATACCGTCACCACAAATCGTATACGCACAAGTACCATCATCTACATTAGCAGAAGCATTGTAATTATTAGCACCAGAATCCATACATCCCAATATACTCATACCACTACAACTAAGATTACAATATCAGGGCATACCATTTTGGATGCCATTATCACAAGTTTCTCAAGTTTCTACTATTCAGTTACCACAGACAGTTTGTATAAAAGCAGAACATGAAGTGTTACAATAACCCAATTGACCATTATTTGGCCCATCATCACAGTATTCTGGTGGTTCTGTTGTCCCGTTTCCGCAAATAGGAAGTTGCAACGTAAAAGTCGTTCAAGTAGTATTCCACGCAACATCATTCACTACAAACGTATAACTTCCGGGTGCTGTAATAGGAAATCAACTGCTATAGGGAAATCCATTTAGTGTGGCCATTGCGCCAGGATTATTATCTGAATAGAAAATAGATACCCCAAAACCGCTAAGAATAGGGACAATTGTATAAGTAGGAGGGATTTTATCAATCCAAGTAATACTTCCTACGATAGTATAATGAGTCCATAGATTAGTAGGCCCATAGGCCATGCCTGAAGTATAGGGACCAGTTCATCGCATATAGGAAAAAGGATACATCCCATTAGTAGTAATAATATGATTCAAATTTCCAGAAATAGTATTTCAGGTAACGGTAGCCAACACATTTCCACTCGTAAAGAATCCAGGAGCATTACTCGGATTATAGATGATATATGCAGAGATATTATTACGGAGTTGTAACATTGTGGTCACAGCATTATTCGACGCAAAAATTACTCTTCCATATATGACAAAAAGAGCAAGCAAGAGCAATGTTAGAACTTTTGGTAAATGATTTTTCATGCCTTGTTCCTTTACTAAGGAAGTAAAAGCATGATCATTATACCCGAAAATACAAAATTTTGCAAATTCTTATAAAAAAAGACGCCGAGACTTCCACAAGAAGTCTAACGTCATTTTTACCTATAGGAATACTTTGAAATTCCTATACGGGAAAGAGAAAAATATTTTTTTACGCTTCTGCAGTTACAGCGACTTCATCTACCGTCAATCCTTTAGCAATAGCTTTCACAGGGCGGAAAGAGAGAAGGACAATACATGCGTTAAGTAAGATAGCTGCTACAAAAAATCATACAAATGAATGGACGAAATAGAGATTAATGAAATATCATCCAATACCTCCAAGCGCTAAGATAGCAAAAAGTAATCACATTTTTTTTCGAGAAAACATTGGTTGAACTCTTTTTCTACCACCCATCCATATAGCACCGATCATAAACATAAACTCTATAAATAATTGCGTCACTGCCCCACCAAAGAGACCATACTTGGGGATTAGCCAAACTCACAAAGGGATCCCAAGCAAGACACCGACTAAGTTGATTGGCAACAAAACGTTTTGTTTTTCTACAGCGACAAAAAGGTAATTATATACCTGTTTGATAAAACTTCGAAACAAGATAATTCACAGAAATGGTAAGACCTGATCCGATCACCAGGAGTTGAACGACGAAAAACTTCAGATAAAAGCTTTTCCAGACACCACACGAATAATTCGATAAGCAAAAATCCAGAAATTTATAGCTACAAGACCTCAAATCCATGTTACCATCACAAGTAAATTTCCCATACTTTTGCGTTTGGCTATCAGTGAATAATGAGAAATCTTATGTAACAAACTGTTTCAAAGTGCCGATGGAATAATCAAAAGTATTTCTATCAGCGATAAAGATAACGCCCACATTCATGCATAATCATGGCCCGTAACCGTAGGAAAAAACCAACCCAAAAACAGAAGCACTATCAACGTATGAAAACTACTAAGATAGTAGGATACTCCGTATTGTCGGTTTCTTATGATCAAGGCCTTGGTAAACTTCCAATCAAATCTTATCCTCAGTGGAAGGATTCTCTGCGCTCTAAAATGTATTTCAATATTTTGTCCAATAGAACTCGCCACAACAGAAAACATAATCAGACAAAAAGCCAGAATAGAAAGCGAACTGCCATCAAATTTCATATGACTAAAGAACAGATAAACCACAGGGACCAAGATGGCAATCTGCGAAAGTCTCGCAGTAATCAAGGTCCAACTCAATTGATCCATCCTTCGAAAGATCTGCAAAGGCAACTGTTGGACTCCAGCAAACATAAAACTCGCAGAAAAAATTAATCCAAATGGCAATCATCGTACCAGATAAGGATTGGAGGTATATACTGGCAAAAAGTATGCAAGCACGATAGCCACCACATAAATGACAGACATAATAATCACTCTTGCTCCTACAAATTTACCATATTCCACTTTCAATTCTTGATAGACAGGACTCGTTCCAGGTTCTTTGGTCGTAAGGGTACTATCTATTTTTTCCTTCATCTCACCTAATCTTTTGACGGCAAGAACATATAATCATAAATCAGCCAAGGCCGTCCAAATCGCAAAATATTTTAATATCGTAGAATAATCTCCATATCTCAAAGGTCAAAGATAAGGAGTCATAATTTTGATCGTCAGGAAACCAAATAATGCGCTAATAATTCTTCCAAAGAGTTGCCAAGCAGCATCTTTGATAACTAATTTATGTGAAGATACCATTTTGTTTTACTATCACAGATAAATTAAAATAACGAATGGATATACTATAATGAAAGAGATATCTTCTACGACCAATGTTCGAATGTACAAATTACCAAATTACCGAAACAATTTTAGAATTCATAAATTTTTAAATTTACAAATTGATTTGGAATAATTTGGAACAATTCGGAATAATTCTGACATTCTGTTTACAGCTGAAACTTTCTAATAAGTTTTTCGAAACTACTCTGCTCATAGCTATCTAGCATAGGCAGAAATTTATCCAAAGAAAGAATAAATGCTTCTATACGTTCTGGAGTATCATGAAACGTATAAATAGCATGACCTTTGGCAGAGACGAAGACAATATTTTTGAGTAATTCTTGTTTACGATGCAATTCCAAAATATATCCCGTCATGGTAGAATATCCGACAAAGTTTTTACCAATCTTTACACCATCTGTTTGGACAGAAATAGTCGTGACCTGAGTATGTACAGACGAATAGTAGAAATACCCACCCAGGAGAAAAAACAACAATACTGCTCAGACATAATTTTGATTGAAAAGCGTAAGGAGAAATACTGCAGCAAAAATAGCAGCAAAGATCACATATCGCCACTTATTTCTCTCAAATTTCTCTGAATTATAGACAAGAACTTCCATATGTTGGAGATAAGGAATAAACGAAATTATTGTAAGGGCTTAGAGGAAATAATCAAGGGAAATTTCTCTTTGTCATTTCGAACGCGGTGAGAAATCCTACAAAAGCAACCAGGAACTATTTTATTATATCTAGGAGATTTCTCCTCACTATGTTCGTCGAAATGACAATTGTTTTAATTTTTAATTATCTGTTCTAACTCTTGAAAAGAAAGTTCTTCAAGTCTCTTCTTCTTCAACTCTTCTGGTATCACAAATTTTATCATTTTATCGCGAGGCGAAGGCGAGCTTTCAACGGGACCAGAGGGAGCTTTTATCGTACTAGTAACTGAATGTTTCGCTATAATCTTCTCTATTGAACCAAGAGTCTTTCTACTAAACGGCGCAAACATCTCCAAAAATTGAATTAATTTCCCTCGCTCAATGTTCAATTTTCCATCTTCCATTTTCAATTCTACAAGACAGCTTTTCACTTTTGGAATCGGTTTAAAACACTTCCCTGGCACTCATTTCAAATAATGTACTTGATACGCATAATTAATCAGCCATCGCAAATATGATTTTTTCTTTGCATCGAAACGAAGCTTCTGACCTACCTCATCTTGCAGCATAAATATTCCTCACGCATAATTTTGCGATCCATTGCCAAAAAATTTTCTTAAAATAGGCGAAGTAATATAATAGGGAAGATTTCATACAACTAAAGTTTTCTTACTATCCAACTTTTTATCTTGTAGTAATTTATCTACATCCACTTCAAGCACATCACCTTGGATCAAAGTTCAATTTTCAATTTTCAATTTTCCATCTTCAATTAACGAAACATCTTTCTCTATGACAAAAAAATTATCAGAAATCGTATCAATAAGTTTCGTTATAGCTCATTTCCCAGGTCCAATCTCTATCAGCGCTTCGCATCACAGCTCTTTATACATCTTAGCAATATGCTCAGCGATATAACTCCTGACCTTACTATCAATGAGGAAATTTTGTCATAAATATGATCACATAATGATATATAGGATAAAACGACAAATATATAAGGATTGGACTGTTGCAATCAAACGGAAGAAGGATTGACTTTTTAATATAAATAAATATAAACTTTATCTAAAATAGAAACAATTTAAACCAAACGTTATGCCACTAGTAAAATTTTTTGGAGTTCCAGAAATTACTCCTGAAGGAGCTTGTACAAAGTTCAAATCAATGGTAAGAGAAACCATAGCTGCTATACCAGAAATGAATCTGACTATAGACGAAATCTCTGTCTTACTTATACCTGAAGTTTGTTTTGATAATGAGATTCATATCGAAGCAACATTCAATGACAGGCCAGAAAGAACTCCTGATGTCAGAGAAAAATTAGCAATTGCTGTCACAAAGGTAACCGCTGAATTCTTCAAAAATGCCAAATTGATCGAATTTTGGGGAAATCCATTTAAGAAAGAACAAGGATTTGCTGACTTCAGAAGGTAAATCCAACAAGTAGTAATCTATTAAAAACCGAAGCGGACATATGAATCCGCTTTTGTTATTAAGAGAAAAAATCATCGATCATATCTAGGAAATTTATCTATTGACATTAGACAGGAAATATATATAGTAAAGACACAAATCTATTAAAAGGAAAACAAAATGAAAAAATTATTAGTATTAGCTTTAGTAACAATTATCGCAGTATTAAGCAGCTGCAAAAAAGATGAATTAGCTCCAAAAACTGAGCCAACGCCAACAACAGCTTACACATTTAAGCAAACTGCCTACATGTGGCAAGATGCCTATGAAGATCAGACTGGTAAACACGCGGTATTTACTTACAGAGTAGCCGTGATGGCTGATGTCCATATGGATTCAGTAACAATTAATTTGACTGTTGTATTAAACGACAGCACCAAAATTACTTTAAACGGAAACGATTTAGAAAATTTTGGTCAGGTTGGTTGCAGTGCTCCAAATTATCAGTACCCAGTGTATTGGGTTGCGACATTGACAGGTACTAAAGGCATTTGCCAACCCTTCTACAACTTCACTCAGAGCGATGTCTATCGCTTCGAGTACGAAGCCAAAGTAAAAATTAGAGGGATTTGGTACACGGTACCAAAAGGAGAAAGGAAAGTTAATGATCCGTTTGAATCATTCTGGATCTAAGAAATTATGTAAGTCGAAAAGTTGCTAAAATTTAGCAACTTTTCTTCTTTATATCAAAAAAGACGCCAATCGACGCCCTTCTTGAAATATATAGATATATAATTATGCATTCTTCAAAGCTGCATGAGCCGCTGCAAGTCTTGCAATAGGCACTCTAAATGGAGAACAACTTACATAGTTCAATCCAACTTTATGACAGAAATTGATTGACTCTGGATCACCACCATGTTCACCACAGATACCAAGTTTGATATCAGGTCTCGTAGCTCTACCCTTTTCTACTGCCATCTGAACAAGTTGTCCTACTCCATCTACATCTAATGTCTGGAATGGATCTTTTTCAAATATATTCTTGTTTACATAATCCTTGATAAATGAACCAGCATCATCTCTAGAGAATCCTAATGTCATCTGAGTCAAATCATTTGTTCCAAAGGAGAAGAATTCAGCTGTCTCTGCAATCTTGTCAGCAGTCACTGCACCTCTAGGTACTTCGATCATGGTTCCTAGTTTGTAGTCAATCTGGACTCCATATTTGTCCATCGTTTCCTGAGCTACTCTTCTAACGATCTCAGTATTGAAGTCTAATTCTGATTTGAATCCAACTAATGGAATCATAATTTCTGGCTTAGCGTCAACTCCAGCTTTTTTAAGCTCACAAGCAGCTGATATGACTGCTTCTGTTTGCATTTCTGCTATTTCTGGATAGGTAACTGCTAGTCTACATCCTCTGTGTCCAAGCATAGGATTGAATTCATGCAAAGCAGTAATTCTTGCAGTGATAGCTTCGAGGGAAAGATTCATTTCCGTAGCTAATGCTTGAATATCTTTTGCTTCCGTTGGCAAGAATTCATGCAATGGTGGATCCAAGAATCTGATAGTTACTGGCAATCCTTCCATAGCTTTCAAGATACCGATGAAATCTTCTTTTTGGTAAGGAAGTAATTTTACTAATGCTTTCTTTCTTCCATCTACATCATCAGCCAAGATCATTTCTCTGACAGCCTTGATTCTATCTTCAGCGAAAAACATATGTTCTGTCCTACATAACCCAATACCTTGTGCACCAAATTTTCTGGCTACTTCAGCATCATGTGGTGTGTCAGCGTTTGTTCTGATACCTAACGTTTTGTATTTGTCTGCTCGTGTCATAAGTATTTCAAAATCTCCACTCAATTCTGGATCCATTACTTCAAGCGCACCAGTAAACACTTCACCAGTAGACCCATCTAAAGTAATGATATCTCCTTCATTAAATGTTTTTCCTTTGACGACTAATGTCTTAGCTTTTTCATCTACAACGATCTCACCAGCTCCGGCAACACAACATTTTCCCATTCCTCTGGCAACAACCGCTGCATGAGAGGTCATTCCTCCTCTAGCTGTTAAGATACCTTGAGCAGCATGCATTCCTTCAATATCTTCTGGAGATGTTTCTGTTCTAACCAAGACAACTTTTTTACCAGCTTCAGCCCAGTCTTTTGCCGTCAACGCAGTAAACACTACTTGACCAACAGCCGCACCAGGAGATGCAGGCAAACCCTTCGTCAATAATTCAGCAGTTTTTTTGGCAGCAGGAACGATTCCTTTATGTAATAATGAATCAAGCTGTTCTGGTCCTACTCTTAGAACCGCAGTCTTTTCATCGATCAATCATTCTTTTTCCATATCTACTGCCATCTTTACTGCAGCAGCAGCTGTTCTCTTACCATTTCTTGTCTGAAGGATATACAATTTTCCTTCTTGGATAGTGAACTCCATATCTTGCATATCTTTGTAATGTTTTTCCAATCCTTGATAAATCTCTACCAATTGTGCGTAACAATCTGGCATAACTCTATCTAATTCTGAAATTTCCAATGGTGTTCTAATCCCTGCCACGACATCTTCACCTTGCGCGTTCATCAAGAATTCTCCGTAAAATTTATGTTCTCCCGTTGATGGATTTCTCGTGAAACAAACACCTGTACCAGAAGTTTCTCCCATATTACCGAATACCATAGTCTGGACATTGACTGCTGTACCAAGCAATCCCTTGATATCATTTAATCTTCTATAAATGATAGCTCTATCATTATTCCAAGAATTGAATACCGCATCTACGGACATTTTCAATTGTTCTCTTGGATTATTTGGGAATAATTTACCAGTAGCATTTTTGATAACATCTTTATATGAAGCAACGACTTTCTTCAAATCTTCTGTATCCAATTCTGTATCAAGCTTTACTCCTTTCTCCGTCTTGACTGCTTGCAAGGCATGTTCGAAATCATGATGAGCTACTTCCATAACTACATCTCCAAACATTTGGATAAATCTTCTGTAACTATCTCGTGCAAATCTTGCATTACCAGTTTTGTTAGCCAATCCAATAACTGATTCGTCATTAAGTCCAAGATTGAGGACAGTGTCCATCATTCCAGGCAATGAAGCAGCAGCTCCAGATCTCACAGACACCAACAATGGATCTACAGGATCTCCTAATTTCTTTCCCATCAAAGTTTCTAATTTCAACAACTCTTCCTCTATCTGATCCAAGACTTCTTGAGGATACGTTTTGTTGTTTTTGTAATAAATATCACAAGTTTCTGTCGTGACCGTAAATCACATAGGAATAGGTAATCCCATCCCAACCATTTCTGCAAGATTAGCTCATTTTCCTCCCAAAGAGTACTTATCCAATCCATTTGCTTCACCAAAGGTATAGACATACCTCTTTTCCTCGTTTTTGGTAAATAATCACATTACGATATACATATAAAGAATAAAAATGCGGTGAATAAAAATCACTGACCACTGGACAGTAATTATAGACACTGATAGACATATGTAAGAAATTATGTATGTCCTTGCCAAGATAATACAAGATTGCTGTCTATTTTCAAGACAAAAATTCCAGCTTGCCATCCATTTCCAAATTTTTATAGTCTGAGAAATCAGTTTTTTTGTTTTTATAGCAAAAAAATCAACATCCACCCGACAAGTAAACCATCAAATCCCTCCTTGCCTCCCTTTCTCAAGGGAGGGACTTGGCTCGCTCATCTCCCCTCCTTGATAAAGGAGGGGCCGGGGGTGGATTTGAAAACTAAAATAAAAAAACACCTTCATTCTACATTCTACATTTTACATTATAAATTCAATTCTAAGATGCCCACATTCAACAAGCCAGCCAAGAAAAGAAAAACCTGAACACGAATCGTGATTCTCCTCGTGATCTGTGTCCTGCGATATATTTGGGGAAAAGGTTTTTCTTTGGACGCAGAAATAAAGATTCTCCCCGGGGGCACAATAAGCAGCTTACTAAAGCCACTCTCATCACGAAATCAAACCAGATTGAAAGTCTATATCAAAACCCATCACGTAGATTTTTCTCAGCTCGAGCCAGGTACGTACGAATTCTCCGGTCATTATAGCAAGAGCCAATTTATCCAGACGATCCTTGCCGGACCAAGTAATAAGTACGTCAAAATCACTGTCTTGGAATGACGATCTATCTATGACATTGATGCTAGCCTGACCAAAAAGGGAATCATCAATCAAGGGGAATATATTGCCATGGTCACCGACCCAACTATTATTGCGAAATACCAAGCGAAATATCCATTTTTGTCGAATATCAATATTCCTTTGACAACCCTGGAAGGTTTTCTTTATCCAGATACCTATAATGTAGACGCCGTAAATAATATTGTCGACCAACTAGTCTACTTACAGTTGGAATCGTTTAAGACCAGAGTACGAAATCCCAATCAAGCAAGTATTTCAAGTACCAATCGATATCAAAATATGATCCTCGCCAGTATTGTAGAGAAAGAAGAAAGGAACAACGCCAACAAAGCGACGGTCGCCGGAATCTTTTTCAAAAGATTAAACATCTGAATGAAACTCGACGCAGATATCACCCTGTGTTACGGTTTGCATGAACCCTACGCATTGTGTACACCCAGCGTCATTGCCAGAAACATCAGCGACAAATCAAATCCATACAACACTAGACAAAACGACTGACTTCCTCCACAACCTATTTCCAATCCAACGGTGGAAAGTATAGTCGCGGTCTTACATCCACAAGCAAGTGAGTATTTATTTTACTTACATGGAAGTGATGGAACGATTCATTATGGAAGGACTTTAGAGGAGCATAATGCAAATAAGCAATATTTGAAATAATTTAATTTCTCCAAAATACATTATGATTTCTAATCAATCAGAAATTCATCACATCGCAATAGGCACGTTTGGCCTAGGAGCAGAACGCAAGGAAGAATGGACAGAGAAAAGTACATCAGATAGTGGAACGAATAACGATGAACTAAATGCGCTAATGACAGCTTTTACAGCAGGACAAAATTATATAGAAACAAGCTTCATCTATGCTGGTGGAGAAACGATGAAATTTTTGGCAACTTTTTTTCAACAGATTCCGAGAGAGGAAATATTTATCACTACCAAGTTAGAAAAATTTATAGAACGCGAAGAAGACATAGAAATACAGCTAGACAAATATTTAGATCTAATGTGATTAACATATGTCGATGCATTAATTCTACATGCACCATCCATAAGTAAATTACCATTACTAGAGACTTATCAAGCAATGCGGTCAATGGTAGAAAAAGGCAAAGCTCGTCATCTCAGTGCAAGCAATCTAAGTCTAGAACAAGTAAAAAATCTTACGGAAAATGGCATAAAATTATTTAGCATAGAGACATTATACAATCTAGAATGTAAGATACATGAAGATACTGGATTTTTGAAATACTGCAAAGATCATAATATTATGGTAGTTTGTTACCAGCCACTAAGACGCAACAGAACAGCTAAACGCAACTACCCTCTCTTAGTAGAATTAGCAGAAAAATATAATAAGACACAAAACCAAATCTTGATACATCGAATAACAAAACATAAAAAACTTCATGCACTCATCAAAGCTTCCACTCCAGAACACGTAAAAGAAAATATAGCATCATTAGATGTTGAGATAGATGAGCAAGATCTAAAGAGATTGGATGATTTTAGAAGTATAGAATTTGATGCAATTGCCGATCAAATAGATCGAGAAGATACAGGAAAAAGTTTTCCCATATATAAATATGCAAATCAATTCGATTAAGTTTTATAACTTTAAAAAAACAATCATGATTATCTATGTAAATGGACCATCAAGCAGCGGTAAATCATCAATCATCAAAGCAGTACAATTTATATACGACAAACCTATCGTTAATGTTTCTGTAGATATGTTTACGAAAAGCATAGACAATAAATTTTCTTGATTTGGAAATAAATCCAACATACTACATACGTTTAGACAGAAGCAAGATAAGAAATGATATATCACAGAAGTGATACTAGGAAAACACGCATGAACATTCAAAAAAATAATGAATGAAATGATACTAAATTTTGCTAAAAAATGATTTGATATTATTGTGGACGACGTTGTCAAAAACGATAAAGATTTACAAAGCATAAAAAAGAAATTGGGTAAATATGGGATACTTTTCGTGAAAATTACATGTCCACTAAATATATTGAATGAGAGAGAAATGATTCGCTGAGACAGGGCTTGGTGATTAGCCCGCCGACAATCAGAAAAAATGAAAAAAATGAATTTTCCATTTGATATATCGATAGACACATCCAATACAGATCCCTTTGAGGGAGCGAGAGGGATACTCCAAAAAACATTCTCCAAAAAATCAAAAGAAAAGAAAAAAAATACATAGAATTCAATAATTTTTTCATCTAATGTATTTTATTTTAACCATTAATTATTATGCCTACACCTCAGTCCCTTGAAGACATCATCAAGACCAGAAGATCTATCAGACACTTTACCAAAGAAATTCCTAGCGATGAGATCATAAACCAAATCGTCACCACTGCAATATATGCACCATTTGGTGGAGCGACAAATATTCCTTTCGATGAAATGAGAAAAATTTTTATCTTGAAACAATGATCAGAAAAAATGAATCAAGCGAAAAAGTTATTGCTCGCTATGATCAGAAAAAATTCCAAAGGATTACATATTATTATAAAAATATTCCCATTCTTAAAAAAGAAAATGGGCTTCTTTGCTAAGTTATTAAGTAACATTACTCAGCATGGCATTCCTGGATTAGAGACTGCACCCTATTATATCATCATCGCAGAGAAGAAATGATTTCCACCGGTAGAGAAACAATCCATTGCCCACGCGATGCAAAATATGTGGCTCATGGCGACACATCTCTGACTATGATTTCAGTTACTGACAGCAACAAGTATGATGAGCAAGAATAAAGAATTTATGGCATTACTTGGATTAAAAAAATGAACATATACTATCGATGGCTGTTTGTTTGGATATGCAACAACATATCCAGAAGAAGTGAAACAATTTGAGAAAGAAAAATTTGTCACTTGGTTATAAGTTTATTCTTTTTTTCTTTCTTTCATTCATTAGCCACAAAAGAAATTTTTATTAACAAACAATCAAGTTATGAGATTAGATAAAGAAAAAATTATCTATAGCATAAAGGAACATTGGTCAAATCTAACATGATGCAAGGTCACAGACTTTGATCGTGGCGTAACGTTTATTCTCGATTCCCAGAATCCTAAATTAGCTAATACAAAAAAAATCAATGAAGAAATTCAAGTTTTAACCTATAAAAATTGATGAACGATAATTAATGTTCCAGATGAATGTTATGAAGAACTAAAAGAGATTATACAAACATTTTGAATTGACGATGAAAAAATAGGACAATTACTTCAAAAAAAGTATAAAGGAAAACTTTCTTCTTATCACAGTGTAAGATTGTATTTTTTTGAAAATGAAAAACTTCTACCTATCGATAATAATATTCGTAAATTGGAAAAGTCAGAGAAAGCATTGTTTGATGCATTTATGGATAAGTGTACCGAACAAGAAAGATATGATGTTTATATGGATTTTGAAGCAAAATTTCATAACTTCTATGCATATTTCCAAGACGGAGATGTTGTAGCACTATGAGAATATTGTAAAATTCACGATGAAGACGAAATTGTTCTTCCATCAATAATAACAAAAGAAAATTATAGATGAAAATGATATGGAAAGGCTGTAGTAAATGCAATGACACACAAAATCATAGAATCATGATTGATTTCGCAATATCGTGCTGATCCCAAAAATATTGCGTCAATAAATTTAGCGAAAAGTCTTTGATATGAGGAAGTAATTGAAGGATATTCATTAGCTATGAAATAAAGGAAATAAGCAGGACATATGAAATAACATTTTAATTTTCAAAATATTTCCATGCAACTCAACGCTGTATTTGATCACGAATCATCCAAAATTTCAGACAAGATAATTTTTTCCTCTGATGATATTGAGCTCACACGCAAAGATATTGCTGAATTGAAAGAAAAAAAATTAATCAACTATGTCCTAGAAGAAACGTTGCCGGAAGTGATTCATTGTCAGGTACTCATTTTTGTAGAACCACCACTCAAAGCAAAAGTTATGCTTTTTAATAACGATTTCATTCTACCACAGGAAGCCGAAGATGAACCATTTCTAAATAAAGTACTCCTTGAACAATGCAAAGCTCATGGCTGATTTTGGATGGAATTTATGATGCCGTTGTATGATAAGAGCATTAAAATAGATTTCACTTTTGATACTTTCCACCCGGGTGAGAAAGTAAATTAATAGGCTCATTACCTGAATTTATAACATTTCTCACCCGGGTGGAGATAGGCCTATAATTATATTGCAAAAAATAGAAATAGGAGTAGAATTACACTATCCTATTTTATGTTATAAAACAAAATATGAAACTAACTTTCTGCGGAGCTGCCAAAATCGTAACCTGATCTTGCTACTACATTGAGACCTGAGACACCAAATTCCTAGTGGATTGCGGGATGTTCCAATGACCCAAAGATGTCATGAAATTAAATTATGAACCATTTCTTTTCGATCCCAAAGAAATTGATTTTGTCTTACTTACTCATGCACATATTGATCATTGTGGATTGCTGCCTAAATTAGTAAAGGGATGATTCGCTGGGAAAATTTATGCAACATCCGCTACGATAGATATCTGTGGCATTATTTTGGAAGATAGTGCAACAATCCAAGAGAAGAATGCGGAAGAGGAAAATAAAAGAAGATGACATAGTCATCAGCAGCCAAGAGTGCCATTATATACTCTCATAGAAGCCAAGGCAACCATGCCACACTTCAGCAAAATAGAATACAACGCGACCAACAAAATTACGGAGAATATCGAGGCAAGATTCGTAGATGCCGGACATATCATGGGTTCAGCCAGTATAGAACTTTTTGTTACCGAAGATAATAAACAAAAGAAGTTAGTTTTTTCAGGAGACATTGGGCAACGAGATACGCCTATTGTAAAAGATCCAACCCTGATTGAACATGCAGATTATCTGTTCATGGAATCTACCTATGGAGATAGATCACACGAAGACACAGCAGGTAAAGAAGAATTATTATTGAAATACACATTGGAAACATTCAAAAAATGAGGAAAATTATTGATCCCCTCTTTCTCTGTAGAAAGAACTCAAGAACTCCTCTACTTCTTCAATATCTTAATTACCAAGTGATTGTTCCCTGCAGAGAAAATATTTTTTTTTTTTTTTTTATCCATCAAAGCAACAGAAATATTCAAAAAGCATACAGAATTGTACGATGAAGAAGCAGCAAAAAAATATCCCCATGCATTTGAATTTCCACAGTTAACTTGTACTGCAAGTGTTCAAGATTCTCAGAAGTTAAATGACTATACAGATCCTTGTATTATCATCGCAGGAAATGGAATGTGTACTGCAGGCAGAATCAGATATCATCTGGAACACGGATTGGAAGACAAAAACAACACGTTATTATTTGTTGGCTATCAAGCTGAAGGAACGCTAGGAAGATATATTTTGGAAGGAGAAAAAAGAGTAAAATTAATGTGATTGGAATTAGATGTAAATTTGGAAATTGCCAAAATTAATGGGTTTTCTGGCCATGCAGATGAAGAGTAACTCACCAGACGAGCTAAATGATTCACCACAGCACCGACCAAGACATTTATCATCCATGGGGAAGGGAATGCACAAACTACACTACAATCCAAACTAGAAACCATGGGCTTCACCTGTGAAATCCCAAGCATCAAAGATCAGATAGAATTATAGCAATTATATAAACAGACTTATGAAACAACAACAATCCACACACGTTGGTTTCAGCTGGAATTTATGAATTTTCCCGTCAAGAAAAGGTGTCGCCATTAATCTACCAACAAGAAAAGAAGTCCGAGTAGGCTAATGGAAAGCAAAACGTAAAACAAGAAAACCCCAGATATTGCCTAATGGCGACGAGGGGTTTTTGGTTACTTTTTGACCCGGGAGCAAAAAGTGACACCCCGTAGGGCCCCCGCCATCCTCGGCTGGTAAACCGGGAAGCGCCAGTAAAAGAGCATGGTAAAAGTAAGGCCCCACGCAGTGGAGAAAAAAGAATAAAACAGGAAATATCAAAAAGCAATACCCCGTAGGGCAACTATGTATCAAGTCAAAAATAACCGAATGAAATGATGAAATCCAGTTCAGTGAGATAAAAAGCAAGAGCAATAAGCAACCATCTTTCCAATTGAAAACTTACATAATATGATTATATATCATATATGATTTTACTCATAATTTTCGCGCAATGAAAAAAATCTTCCTCCTATCCGCACTCGCAATGACCTTAGTCATTACCTGATGTGCAAGTAAACCAATCACGGAAACTGCCAATACCAGCACGTTTTCGCTGATAGCAAACCAAACTACGAAGTATCCGTATATCTGGAAAATGACAAAACCAGCTCTTTCTGGCATGACCAATCGGGACGCTATCCAAAATGGATTTCATGATGTACGAAAAATAAAATATACGGTAGATCCACAAATCATACAAGACATCGCTTTAAACGATCCAGAATATAAAGATCTTTGTAGTGGCGGATTTAATTTAATTAACGCAGATACCGAAAAAGAAATTAAGACAATCCCATTCAAACAATTCAAAGCAAATGCAAGCTTCGACGTCAGCGACAAATATAATGGTCCATGACTTGGATTAGAATTTTCGACAGTACAAAAAGATTTTCTCGCTCAACATGGACGAATGATTTTTAAGGTCAATAGTGGCTTCTTGCAAAACATGATACAACAGACAACATATGAAGGTGATGGATGAATGTCCGATCCCGGTGGCGATGAACGGGCAAATAATTACGATAAAATTGGCGGAAGCTCAGTGACCTACCAGAGATATCCTTACAATACGATTCTCGTAACCAGCGATTTATTGCTTCATCTCTATCATAGAGTATTTGATAATTCATTAAAATATTTTGAAGAAACAACAGCAAGACCAATGTTGACGACACTGTCCAAATCATTATTTGATAAATTTCTTGCTTTAGCACAAAAAACGACAGACCAAAATCTGAAATCCAACTACGAAATGCTTGCCGCATATCGGGCTGTTCCCTATGCCATCCTGATCCCAAACAACGAGATGATAGATAAAATAAATACTATCGCAAACGACAGTGCAAATGGAGATCCTGCAACAGACTTAAGTGATGATCAGGTACAAAAACTTATTCTTGCTAGAGAAAAAACCATTATAGCTAAATTACCAGCAACATATCAGAAAGCTATTCAAGATACCATTACAGAAATATTAAAAGCGACAAATACCGACGGACAAAATATCTTGCTAGAAACCTTTTCTCCTACATTGATGGATAATTTCGGATCTGTTGATGCATTAAAATTTGATTTTACTCAGTTCAAACCTAGAGCCCATTATACCACGGATAGTCTATTGAAAACATACTTCATGGGAATGAAATGGTTGATGAGAGAAAAATTATTTTTTGCTGACAAGAATGTCGCAGCTGCGTCACTTGTTATGGTACATAATATTCAGAATAAAGATCTCACTCAATTTACCACATTCTACAATTTCATTCAAAAGCTTATCGGTGAAGATGATGATGTAAATATTTCTGATCTACAAAAATTTATAGCTGACCAAAAACGAGCTTCAGACAAAGATATCATCCAATGAATGACTTCTGCTATACAAAAGAAGATGATAACGCTAAGACCACAAAAGATTATGTCTGTTTCTTACACGACACCAGAAGTACAAATGATAACAGAGCAACAAGCTAAAAACACAACTGCAGGATTTATTTTCTTTGGAGAAAAATTTACAATAGATAGTTGGCTGTTTGATCAGTTCACTGCAGGCTCAGCAGAGAAAGAAAGCACCTACAAACCACGAGTACAAAGCGCATTGATGGTGGCTGACAATCTTATCAATACACCAATTACACAGAAATTTGCAAAGCTTTGGTTAGAAAAGAATCAAAATCAATTTACCATATCACCAGAAGATATTGCTTGATACAATAAGATCAAATGAGAAGTTTCCAAAAATGATATCCTGACTAAATTCAACTTCGGAACAACCGTTTACCACAAACGACTTGCGATGCTTACAACCCTCTTTATCAACGGTGGAAATAGCATCCCTTACTTTATGGAAGATCCATTGTACCAAAACAAACTCCTCAACACATTCCTAGGAAGTTATACCGAGCTCAAACACGACACCTTATTATATGTCAAACAAGCATATGCTGAATTTGGCGCAGGTGGAGGTGGTGATTGTGATATACGAGTAACACCACCAGATTTACCAGTGCCCAAATGATATGTAGAGCCAAATATCGATCTCATCGATCAATTACTTGCTCTCACTCAAGCGACGAATCAATTCTTTGCAGGAGACCAATACAAACAATTTGCCGATTATCTGAGCTTCGTCAAAAAAATTGCCATAGCCCAAACCAAAAACGAAAAAATTTCTGATGCAGATTTTGATACCTTGAGACTTTCATCAAATAATTTAACAACAATCACTACGCCACAAAAGTTATTTGGACAGCCATTACAGAAAGAAAAAAGATGATCCATCATTGCAGATATTTTCACTTCAGGAAAATATGGTCCACTCTATGAAGCAATAGGCAGACCATACATGATGACGATGATGATCAACGATGTCAATGGAGCAAGAATGGTCATGTGACCAATCTTTAGTCAGTACGAATTTTATCCTTCACAGACAAATATCAAAGCCAGTGGCTGAGGTAGACTTACTGATCAAGATCGACAAAATAATTATGATGCACTAAAATGAGCAAATGAACTCAATCTTCTTTCTCTACCTTTGCAAGAAATTATCACTAGCAAATAGAAACTCCTTCCACTAAACAAACCATTCGTATCGTAGCCGGGAAGGCAGTAATGATTGCCACAGGGCAACAATGTTTTTATTATATTATTTTAAAAAATTATCTGCCGTGAGGCGGAGCTGGAAGACAAACAACGACTAAGCAAACCCAAAGGCCGAACCAACATGGCGGATGGTGAGCCTGCCCCGGACCACCGGGGGCCTTGAGTTTTTGCTTACTGGCGCCTGTCCCGCACCAGCGGGAGGTCAAACCAAAAGTAAGTCCAAGCGAAGCGCTATAGTTCAAAAACTTATATTGTAAAAACTAAAAATAGCAGTAATATATTTCCATATTATTTCTACGTCTCAAAAAAATGATTCAAGTAACTAAACACAAAAGCACATTTTGGCTTCTTGCCTTATTTGGCATGATAATTTTTGTTGTTGGATTTCGGACGCATTTCATTTCACAAGATGCCGATACACTAAGCAAACCAAGCAATGAAAAATATTTTGCTATTCTTCCTCACTTCACCATTCAACCAAAGACCATCAGTACTTTTTACGAATTTCTAAAAAAGACCTACAACATTTCTTCACAAGAACCAGTAAACATTGTGCTCATCAGCCCAGATCACTTCAATATACTGACAGGCAATATGGCCCAAGTGTGTGGAACAAAAATTTGTTATCAGGGAATATGCTTACCAGACCAAAGACAAGCCCTTCCGTGACTATCATGCCTTTCCATGCAAGAAACCAAAGAACACGGACTGTGATCAGAATTTAGTTTTATCCAAAAAACATTCCCACAAGCCAAGATATATCCCATCATTATCAAGCCAAGAAAATTTATCAACGATGAAGAGCTAATTGCAACCTTACAAAACCATCCATTCGTTTGAAAAACAATCATTATCGCTTCCGTAGATTTTTCTCATTATACGGATGAAGATTTCGCTCGCTTACATGACCAAAAAAGTTTTTATGTCCTGAACAACACGATAAATCCAATAGAATATCAAAATATGGAAGTTGATTGTCCAAGTTGTCTCTATGTAGTGAATAAGGTCGCTCAGCAACAACAGCAATTTCCTAGACTGTACCTCAGAGATAGTAGTAGCACCATAGCAGAAAAAAATTTGTGAGTAAATAACACGTCCAGACAATTTATCTATTACACAGGAACAAAACTAGCGAATAATGGCTTCACGCTAGCATTTTTTGGTGATCTTATTTTTGATAGACAAGTAGCCACTAGACTTTCCAGCGACCAAAAAATCAAAGAGCACTTTCAAACATTTTTTCAAAAAGAAGATATCGACCTAACTCCTGCATTTTATCCACATAGGAAATTATTTGGCATCGACTTTGTGGGATTCAATCTAGAAACTCCCGTCGTCGGAGACCAGAAAATATGCCAAATATCAGGCAAAGAAGTGAGCTTTTGTTCAAGTGGAACTCTACTTCCTTATCTCAATAAACTATGATTTACGATGGCAAATATCGCGAATAATCACAGTCTAGATGGATGAATTGTCGCGCACGAAGAAACCATTAAACAAGTACAAAAAAATAATATCACACCAATTGGCTATATCAGAAGTGGAAAATATTTTGAGAAAAATTATGAATATAAGACAAACATTCGTGGTATAAACATTGCTCGAGAAGGATTTGATTTTACCATCACCCCAAGAACTTTATTTGAAACCTACTGCAATATATTGAAAAAAAATCAAACTGAATGATTCATCAACGTCACCTCTGTTCATCGAGGTCTGGAATACCAAACTACACACAACGCCTCACAAGAAAGCTTAGCAAAGCAGCTTATCGATTGTTGAGCAGACATCATTATCGGACACCACCCGCATGTCATACAAGATATTTGACGATATCAAGACAAACCCATCATCTATAGTCTGTGAAATTTTCTTTTTGATATGCATGTAGCAAATACGGAAACGGGAGAATATGTACTGATAGACTACAATATAACGAGCAAACAGTTTTCTATTACGACAGGATCTATACACGCAACCGTGCAGTAAAATACCATTGATTTTCTGGGCAAAAATCATATCTATAGACAGATAAAAAAATCGTTTATACTTTTTTGCCGTAAGATGAAAGTTATCGCACATAAACTCAGAAAAAATCTCGCTATCATATTTGCCGCTGCAGTCTGCGCCTTGGTCATTTTCTTTATTGTCAAAAATCCTGGACTTTTCCAATCAAGCATTTTGTCATTGGGAGAAAAGGCATTTATGAACCAGCAAAAACGAGACGCAGCATACAAGACAAACAAGGGACCATTTGAAATTTTCGTAGCAGAAAAATATAAGACAACAATAACAAGCTTCGAGTGAATCATATATTTCGATGCAGATAAAGTACAATTAGAGACAGGAAACCTCACAGGACAAGGACAATTTACTGTGAAACAGACTACCAAAGATAGTTTATTAGTCACCATAAAAATATCTGACAAGATAGATACAAACTCAGAGATTATCGGCATTCCTTTTTCTTGAGAAGCCAAAGACATTGTTCTGGGAGAATCAAAAATCAAGACCAGAAAAGGACGAGCCCAGGTAACTGTAGGTAATTTAAACAATTTTGTTGAGCATACAAAATAATTTATTTCTCTATATTCCACATGAAAAGAAGTTTTACCCAAAACTTTCGAAGTAGATTGAGATGCAATGGCCTAGGTCAGAAAACAGCTTTGCACACCAAAAACTTTCTACCCAAAATCTGAATCCTATTCGGGGTTTTTCTCGTGTTAGGATTGTTTGGTGTTTCTCATGGACATGCAGCTACCCAACCAGATGCATTTATCGTAGAAGTCCAACCAAGCTCATTTGATGTCAATGAAGCCGTAGATATCACAATCAAAGCAGTAACTGCGAATGGAGACATTGTCAAAGATTATCAGTGAGACGTCTTTATCGAGATTGATGGCATTGCTGATACTGCAGATTATGTAGTACCTAGTGAATGACTCTATACCTTCGTAGCACAAGATCAGTGAGTGAAATTATTTTCCAAGGGATTGATAGTCAAAAGATCAGGAACCTTTGCTGTCAAAGTATCAGATATTGTGAATGAATCCATCGCAGGAGAAAAAACTATCATAGTAGGAAGTAGCACTAATGCATCTGCCACAGAAAGTATTAGTATTGCCACACCAGCAGATGGTGGTATAGAAAGAAATAATGTAGTAAATGTCATAGCAAATGCTCCACAATTACCTAATTCTCCCTATTCTATTTTTCTCAACAACAGTATCGTAGCAGAAGGGACAACGGACTCCATAGGAGATATCAATGCATATATGTCTGGCGTCATCGCATGACAAAATCTGCTACAGATCAAAATATCCAATGCGAATAATGAGATCATTGGAGAATCAACAAGCATGAGATTTACTTACAATCCCATCAAAGACGGAGTATTTGATAGTGTACAAATATTACCAAGTACCAAAGTAAAACAAGGAACCAAGACGACATTCAACGTCAGTACCAGTGATAGCGTTAGCTCTGCAGTGATTAAATTAAGCAATGGGAAAAGTTTGCCTATGGATAGAAAAACAGCCTGACTGTTTACCAAAGATATCGTAATAGATACCGAAGGAAATATTGACGTAGGTGTTGATCTGCTCAATGCAGGAAAGACATCCAGTTATACAGGCATTGCTACAGTCATCGTAGAAAAGAGTATAAGTATAGGCAAGATTAGACTATATTCTGATAGCATAGACAAAACGAAGCTCAATGTAACACGAGAAACTGTTGGGAAAGCAGACAAATACAAAGTAGAATATGGCACCAGTTCAGATCTTCTAGATCAATTTGTCATAGCACCAACCAATGAAATAGTAATAAACAATCTCACTATTGGACAAACATATTATTTCCAAATTACACCCTTAGATAGTACCCAGACAGCAATCGGACAAACATCTCCTGTAACACAAATTGTAGTAGGACAAGACCTCGCTTGTATAGTAAAAAACATAAGCGTCAGAGATCAAAAGATTGGTGATAAATATTATTTAGTACGATCGTGAGTAGAAAATGCAGATAAATATCTCATTTACAGATCTGATTTTGATACCAGTGATAGTAGCAAAATGCAAAAGGTCGGAGAAACAACAGGTACGATGTTTGAATACCCATTTGATAAATCAAGCAAGACAGACAAATATGCATACTATTTAGTAGAGGCTGCATGTAAGAATGGCTCTAATCTCAAGATCGATAATGCAAAAAGGATTAAGGTATGACCAGTAGAAAATGTTCTCCTTTTTATTGTAATTGCCCTCTTTGGTTATTGTATATTTAGACTTTATAAGTATTCTGAGAATTAAAAATATATCAAAAAAGATATTAGTTTGTAAATTTTAAATTCTAAATTCTAAATTAAACAAAATGGATTTTCCCAAAAAGTATACTCACCAGAGTATCCAACAAGAACTTTTGACAAGACAAAAAAGAAATAAGCTTTTTGGCAGCAAGGCCATCAAAAAAGCAGGTGAAAAGTGAACAATTACACTTCTCAGTTGACCGATATTAGTAGCTCCAACAACCACATCATATAGTCAATTACTGCAAACCATCAAAGAAGATTGTATGGCGAGATATTTTCGTATGCTCGGGAAACAAGCTAATTACTCACCTCGATTTGGCTATCAAACAGGGAATAATCAGTGAGATGAGAAGAAGCACAACAACACACAACGAAGCAAAGATATAGAGAAACAGAAGAATAAACGAATCAGACAAATGATCTGGTTGGGTATTGGTTTTGACGAAAAAGAGTGTTTATCACTCCTCTCTCCCATCACGACTCGTAAGCTAAGAAATACTATCGATTATTATATGCAGGAATGATGGATCAAAGATGATATGGCAATCAATTATCGATCCAATCAGAGACAGACCAATATTTCTCCAGAAGAAATAGCCCGAAAGAAAATCAAAGGGAAAATATATAATATCAGATATTTTGTCGATACCAAAAACATTACCATTGTAGTAGGAACCAACAGTCCAGAGACCATCTTTGGTGACGTAGCACTAGCAGTACATCCGGAAGACAAGAGATACAAGAAATTGATTGGCCACAAGGTTATCATTCCAGTAATCAACAAAACTATTCCTGTCATTGGAGACGAGACCATAGATATCACCAAAAACAATGGCGTCATGAGAGTCAGTCCTTGTCACGATACACGAGGATTACAGATAGCACAAAAACATAACCTCAAGACCAATACCTTTGCGATAGATCACAATGGTTGTTTCACAAAACTTGCAGGAGATTTTGGAGAAAAAAAAGTAGCAGATTTTCTAGGAAATATCTTACAAAATCTAGAGGATATTCACAATTTGGAATCCGTACATCAAGAGGAATTCGAGATCCCTACAGACAAGACGTCGGGAGAAAAACTCCAAGCCATTCTTTCTCAGCAACGATTTTTTGTGGTACCAGAAAACGTTACTCAATCAACGGGAGAAGAAACAATGCTTCAGAGTATCAATATTCAGCCAACAATGTATCACGATCTGCGAGAAAAAACAGCCGACAATCAAACAAATATTCATTGGCCTATTAGTCAAAAAGACAGTATAGGAATAGCATTACCTGTATGGGAAAATGCAGAAGACAGTTATTTCGTAGGAGAATACGACATCATCAATGCATCAGGGAGAAAGGCAAAAGGAAAAAAAATAATTCCTACCTTATTGCTCTTTAATCTCATAGCAGACAATCAACTCCCTACATTATTCAACATAGAAAATCTTATAGAGCTCATGCTTTCTCCATGAACAGAATGACAAAACATTGGAGAAATGTATATGCAAGCATTTGAAGAAGAATTACCTAGAGGCTACAAATCTGAGATCAATGAATTCATCAAACTTTTTGAATATGCAGAAACAGACCTTATCAAAGGAAAAAGTCTGACCAACTACGAAAAGTTTAGCATACAGTTGACGGACATATTGGACAAAACGTTTGGTGTAGTAAACAAAAAAGGAGGCAGATATTACTTTGATGTCGCAGCGATTATGGGAAGTAAAGAAGAACTTATTGCTAGCACAGAGAAGTGCGAAAGCAGCCTAGCTACGAGTATTTTACTCTTACAACAGTCAGGGATATTGGATGCATTACAGGCAGAAAGAACCATTTTTTTGGGAACAGAAAAGGAAAAAAATACCATTATCAAAACCAATATATTAGGAAAATTAAAAACAGGACATGCACCACTACAGGATATTTTTCTCTTTTCTGAAGATAAACCCTGCAAAGCAGAATTGCGAGAAGAGCTCATCCAACAACGAGGATCAGATAATATTAGATTGCAAAGCATCACACAAGATATGCGAGAGATTAATAGATTGACCAATGAAGAAGCAGAGAAACACGCAGCATTACTAAACAAAATATGGAACGCGTGCAGATATGTCCGAGCAAATTTCATTGACAGCAAAAAGAAAAAAAAAGGATGAAGAAAGAGATCTCAAAGAACTATGATGATCTTTAGAAAAGAAAGTGAGTAAAATGGATCCCAATGATTATCGAATGCTCTGCAGGATAAAAGATCTCTATACAGAGTTACCAGATTATTTGGATAAGAACAACATCTCACAACTCAGTGCCAAAGCCATCGAATGTATCAAAAAAGATTTCTGCGATAAATATCTAGAAATTATCAAAGTAAGAGAATCTGAAATCACAGAGAAAGTAGCTATCTTTTGTGTAGGGATGTTTCTTCAGATATTACATCCAGTTATTCCTTTTTTGACTGAAAAAATATGGGCCCTCTTTGGATTTGCATGATATATAGGCAATCAGAAATATACTAATTTCTTGGAGAAAGCTACCAAAAATTACAAGACTCAACTCTTTATGGATATCATTGATAAATTTACTGCATTGAGAGAAAAGACTGGGCAAGCAAAACATCAAAAAGTAGATATATGTTTTCATGCATCTATGGACTTCATCCATTACATCAAAGAAAACGAAGACATAGTTACCAAGCTTATTAATACAGATCAAATCAATTATGTAGATAATGAAAAAGGACTTGCCTCATATGAAACCGACAGCATTATCGATGTAACTATAGGATTAAGAGCTATTGGAAAACCTATCAAAATAGTAGCAAATAAAGAATCATGGACAAAAGAATTAGCAAGAAAGCAAGAAGAGCTACAGGAAATTAGAAATCTTACAAGCAAACTCTCCTTAGACAAAAAGAATAAAAAAATTATTGAAAAGAAAAAAGAAGAAATGTTGGAGCTTAAAAAAGGAATAGAAAAATTAGAGTTTGAAATTAAAAAGAGTAAGATGAATGAAAAATAGTGGTGAGTACAGAGTATCTAGTATCAAGATAGGTTTTTCACTATTTACATCTCACTACTCACATCTCACTACTCAATACTAAAAAAGTGACCACTACTCCGAAAGGACAATGGCCACTTTTTCATATATTCTAAGATCTAAGTTTTAAGTATTTGCAATCTATTTACCCAAGATACCATCGATAATTTTTTCAAAATCTGCTGAAGGATATGCACCAGCAAGAAGTTGGAAGGTACCTTTCTGATTATCTACGATAACATTACCAGGTGTTCCATTAACTCCAAACCCATTACCTTCTTGTGTTTGTGCAGCAACGGTTGCAAGTGTTTCTGGGCTCGTAAGACAGCTAGTAAATTTAGCCTTATTGACACCAAGCTTAACTGCAATATCAGTAACGTTAGCTTCAGTAAATTCGGATGCTTTAAATGCTTCAGCAAGATATGCATAGAATTTATCAGCACCAGCTAATTTACCTACACAGACTGCGCCTTGTGCTCCGATAGGAGCAGTAGGATGAAGTTGTGGTAATGGCATTTGTCTAAATTCCATGTTTACATCATTAGGATATTTTTTGAGTAAGTTCTCGACAGTCTGGGCTGCAAAATGTCTTTTACAGAAAGGACAAAGCAGATCAGAATATTCGATAACAGTAATTCTTGCACTTTTATTTCCCTTGATATATCCATCTTTTTCGATGGCAGCGAATTTTGCTGCATCACCAGCAGTAGCAGGAGCAGTAGCTGTAGTGTCTTGTGTAGGTTGAGTCGTAGGTGCTTGTGCTCAATTCAAATTAGCTAAAGCTTGTTCGATAGACGCCTTGTTTTGTTGTTTATTTTGATCTGATTCATACAACTGTTTTACCAAAGCCATATTTTCTGATCCTCCAACCTTGAGTGTTTCTAATCGAAGTGCATCTCTTTTGAAGAAAGCAACATAAATCGTAAGCAATAGATTGATACCGAGGAATATTGCTATCAATAGACTAGTTTCAACTTTTTTTCCCTTAAACTTAAACATTAATCTTACAGTAAGAATATAAAATGAGACATAACAAACATCAAAAAATTACTTTACAGGAGTTACTGTAGGTTGTGCTTCTGCAGTTTGTGTCTGAACAGATGGTACTTGTGCAGATGGAGCTTGAACAGCTGGAGTCTGATACTGTTGAAGTGCAGCTTGGATTTGTTGTGATTGTCCATCTTGGAATGCCTTAGTGTTGTAGATTTGTTTTACTAATTTGTAATTAGCTTCACCTCCTACTTTCATCGCCTCCATATGAGTATATTGGCGGTAAAACATAATAAGAACAATAAGATTAACTAATAGAAGAAGTCCTCCAATAAGATGACAAACGCGTTTTCCGCAACACATACCTGCAGAACAGTGTTCTCCAGACATTTTTCTTGTTTCTACATGAACAGCAGCATCTTTTGCTTTTTTAGTGAATGGCATTTTATAATACATAAAAAATAAAAAGTTTCATTGAGAATAGTAATTTATCGTAGCAAAACAAGAGCTAAGAGCCAACCTTAAATGAAATTGAGTTGACAAAAACGAAATTTTGTGTTACAAATTTTCAGATCGGAGATGGGACGTTATAGATAGTAGGCTGGACTAAATACTAACATCTAAGCACTACTATCTATATATTTTTTTCCTTTTAATTCATCAGGCATATGCTGTTGATCTTTTGCACTTGGATCATCATGAACATATTTATAGCCTTCACCATATCATTCATCTTTCATTAATTGGGTTGGTGCATTGCGAATGTTTTTGGGTACAGACAAATTACCATATTTTTCTATATCCGCAATCGTGGCTAAATCTACACGATACGCTATATTATTCTTCTTAGCTTTAGCCAAATAGATGGCAAGTTGCATCAAAAATACTCTACACTCTGGCATACCAATTTTGGCAATGGCATTATACACTTCGTTAGCGAGCAACAATGCATTATTATCTGCAGGTCAAATATCTTCTGATGCAAAACGCAAAAGTCTTCTCGCAATATACAGCGGATCCTCGCCTCCCATGAGCATTCTCTGGATTCGATAACAAGCTGCATCAGCATCCGAGTCACGCAATGATTTATGTACTGCTGAGATAATATTATAATGTTCTTCACCATCTCTATCATAATACACCTGCTTTTGTCATGAAGAAAGAATATCTTGATCAGTGAGTTCTCACTGTTTTTTCAGAAGCAATGTCGATTCCAATAAATTCAATGCATTACGCAAATCGCCGTTCCCGAGCTTCGCTATGAGATGGAGATTTTCGTCAGAGATAGAAGTACCGGGAAATTCTTTCAGAATACGTGGTCGATTTTGGGAGATAGACGTCACAATATCTTGTTCAGAAATTTTCTCAAATACAAACACCCTACATCTACTCAGCAACGCATTGTTGATCGTAAAACTGGGATTTTCTGTGGTCGCACCTATGAGAATAATGATTCATTTTTCTACAAAAGGAAGCAAGGTATCTTGCTGTGCTTTATTCCAACGATGGATTTCGTCCAAAAAAATAATAGTCTGTTTACCGTATTGACGGTTGAGCTTGGCTTGTTCGATCAGCTTTACCACATCTTCTTTTTTGCTCGAGACTCACGACAAAGGAAAAAAATCTGCTTGAAGAGTTTGCGAAATAATATGTGCCATAGTGGTTTTACCACATCACGGAGGTCCTCGAAAAATCATAGAAGGCACATTTCCATTTTGGAGAAAAACACGAATAGGCTTATTTTCGCCGACAAGATGAACCTGTCAGACAAACTCGTCTAAGCTTTGTGGCCTGAGAAATGACGCTATCGGCTCTAACATTATTGAATAGTTAATGTTCAAATATTTTTCGAATTATTCCGAATTTCCGAAACAATTTGTAAATTTTTAAATTTTATAATTTGTAAATTGTAAATTGTTTTGGAATAATTTGGTAACCAGCCTACCGGCAGGCAGGTTCGAACATTCGTAAATTTATTCCGCAATCTCAAGCTTCTGTCTTTCTCCTTCTAGTTCAAGTTGATCTATTTTATTGAGAATTTTATCCTCTGTATACAATCGGAAATTTACATTACCCACTTCATCCAATTCCAAAACATCTGGCGATTGGATAATGCCAACTTTTTTGCTAGGAAGTTCTATGATATAATTCAACTTCTGATCAGCTCCGAGAAAACATTGGATACCGATTCCATTGATATCATATTCACCTGGATAATCTACTAATGGATAATCAAGCTTCTCATAGCGCATATCTTCGCCCATGATTTGTGCTAAATTGATATACTTTTTGTTAGGCTGTGTATATCCGTAAAACAATTTGTGATCGATAATAAATCCATCTTTGTGTGCTACATTAATCATAAGTATTAGGTTAAAGATAAAAGAGTAAAGATTAAAGGTTTTGGGAAGCTTTCTTGATAAAAGCATTAATCATTTTGTGTATTTGCACTAATTCTCAAACTATTTCGTCAAATTGTACTTGTTCGATATAATCAAGCTCTTTTAAAATATATAATTGTGTTTTTAATTCACTACAACTACCTCTAGAAATATAAAGGAATCTAATGAGTTCTTTTTGTGTCTCTCTATCAGCTCATTCAGCTATATTACTAGCTATACTTATAGAAGCTCTTTGAATTTGATCTCTAAATCAATAATTATTTTTTATATATTTATTTGTATCACAGAACTTATAAATATCTCTTGCAAACGAAACAGCTCTTTTCCAAACGGTAATATTTTCTATAGTGGTCATGTTTTAAATCGCAAAGAATAAAACACATCTTTCGCCTATCATCTTTTGTCTTTCGTCTATCTTCTATCCGAAGAAGTTTGGATTGACAAGACGAAGAATAACTCCAGATGCACCGAGAATTGCCAGTCCTATAGCAACCTTAACAATCATATCTTTCCCTCATTTTGCATCACCTGTTGACCACATAACTCCAGCCACAATAATCAGAATAAATGAGGCCACAAGTATAACACTTATGACTATTTTTACAAGAGCAGTAATAAGTACTGGAAAAGCAGTAGTTTCATTGATTTTGGAGGCAGGATCTTGTGAAGATGATTCTAGACAGTCACCAATAAAGGGGATACTTGTACTAAGTTTTGTACCACAACACACTTCTTTGAGCGTACATAATCCACATTTCGTTTTTCATTATACCTCATCATAATAGTCTCCTCGTAATGGCTTACATTCACAAGATACACCAAGAGCTGTCACGACAGCATTTGGATCTCAATTTAGACTAGATGTGACTACATTACATGGAGTAGCGACACTACCTGTTGTAGTACATTTTTGTGTACACTTATCTTGTCTCAACGTTGGTTCCATAGCTGCAAGTCAAGGATCTGCAAGACAGGACGAAAGACAGTCAGTATTTGTTTGTGTTGTTGTTGTCTGAGATGGATCGGGTGTAGGTGTTGGTTTGAGCACACATTCATATCTATCGGTAGATCAGAAGCTTCAATCAGCAGGAATAAGTGTACAAGCTTCTGTAGCAAGACAAGTAACACCGCCATCATGACAATTAGCAGTCTGAGCCAATGAAACATTTCCCAATCACAAAAACACAAAGGAAAGTAAACTCATGATAAGGAGATATTTTTTCATGCTACACAGATACAAATAAATCACCATATATTAACCAAAAAAGTTTGGATTGATAAGACGAAGAATGACTCCAGATGCACCAAGAAGTGCCAATCAGATGGCAACTTTGATAATCATATCCTTACCTCACTTCGCATCGCCAGTTGCTATCATGACTCCAGCGACGACAATAAGTACAAACGACGCAATCAAGATGACACTAACCAATATTTTAACCAAAGCAGTAACAAGCGTAGGAAATGCTGTTGTCTCATTGATGGTAGAATTGGAAGCTTGTGTAGATGATTCTATACAGTCGCCAATAAATGGAATCTTGGTATTTAGTTTAGTCCCGCAACAGACATCTGTACGAGTACACAATCCACATCTATTTTTCTTCAACTTAGCATCATAATATTCTCCATATGTTGGGTTGCATTTACAAGCAGTCCCCATCAGTGTGCCCGTAGCATTTACATCACCACTGAGATCCGAACTAGCAACCTTACAGGCAGAAGTTGCTGCTGGAGGAGTTGAGGAAGCACACTCTTGTGCACAGACAGATTCACTTTTTCCTCATTGTAGGCATATAGTTATACAATTAGAAGTCGAGGTAGAATCAATAAGCGTAGTTGATGCTTCCTGACAAGCATATGGATTATCTGTATCTCAAGGATTCGGTTGACAAGATTGTCATCATGTACAAAGACCTCCACATTGATCACTTCAAGTTTGAGAGTTTCAAGTTTTACAACTCCAAGCCTGATCAGATTTATCACACGTCCCTCACGGGCAATCAGAATCACTTCTACATTGCACTCGTTTAAGAGAGTTGTTTCACACATCCTGACAATATAAAAGGTATTCTCATTGTTGCATTGTTTCTCAACCAGTACATTCTTTTGCTCATATATCGAAACAAGAATAACTATAAGTACAAGGGTATTGATATGTCATAGCATTATTATCTACACTATTACAAGTATATTTTTCAAATGTACATTCTTGTACTTTGCCATTCATAGGGGTTTGTTTTTGTTCTGTGGAATTTAGTGTACACGTATCCCCATCTTTAGCAGATTGTATAGGGCAACCAGCTCAATACGAAACACTTCCCAATCACAAAAAGACCAAAGAGATCAAAATAATGAGAAGGAAACTTTTTTTCATAAACAACGATGAAACAATAAAGTTAGGCAACCATTTCGTTGATAATTTCATTTACCAATCCAGCATCTATTTCAGATTTGTAGTTTGCCATCAATTCTTTCATCAGCAAGCCTCTCTGTGTTTTGAGGTCTGCGATGTTGTGTTCAGTTATAAGTTTTTGGATCAATTCTGTGGTCTGTTCTTTGTTCATGGTAGCAGGTAAATACGCTTCCAAAATGACTTTTTTCTGTTTTTCTATCTCAATATCCTCGAGCTTTTCAGCTTTCTCCAAGTAGCC
>JAPLUV010000028.1 GCA_026397395.1 candidate division SR1 bacterium
CACAAGTAGCAGAATCAGCAGCCAATAGACGAGCACCTTTTTGGTCAAAATTTGTGGATTTGGGTAAAAGTATTGGTATCGGTAAAAAAAATCCAGAAGAACTTGCTCGACAGACAGAGTTTGAATCTATCACAGCTTGGACAATATTTGTACCTGATTTTCTTTTGAAATACGTAACTGATAGTTTAATCAAAATACCTGGTTTCGAAACATTAGTCAAAAACTATCCTCTTGGAGCAAAGCCAAAGGCTGCATTGCTTGATGAAAGTGGAAATCTCAAAAAGAAACCAGATCCAGATGATGTAGTTAATTTCTTGAGAATGGTAAATCAAGATATTATTATGGGAAAGGTAGTTATCAATAAAGCAACAGGAACTGGTCAATATAAAACAACAGAAACAACTCCCACAACCGAAACAACACCAACAACTCCAGCAACAACAGAGACAGCAACAACAGAAACCAAATAAATCAACATTTTAATTTATAGGTACATCTCCATGGAAAAACAGGAAGCCAAAAACAATCCTATCGATAAAACAAATACTGTAGATGCACAGGCAAAGATTGAGATGATGAAAGAACTAAAAATAGCAAAATCTACGACAGAACGTGTAAATCTTTTTGGCAAGGTAATGGATACCTACGGAGTAGATGCGCTTGTGTGATTGATTCCAGCACTAGGAGACGCATCATCAAGTATCGCTTCATCTATGTATCTGCTCTACGAAGGACAAAAGATGGGACTTTCTAGTCGAGATTCTTTGAAAATATTATGATATCAGACTGCTGATGCTCTTGTATGAGTAGTCCCTGTCATCTGAGATATCGCCGATTATTTTTTCAAGGCAGATAAACGATCAGCAGAACTATTCACCAAACACTTCGAAAAACTCAAAAAAGAAGCATTGGAAAAATGAGTTTCGTCAGCAGAAATTGCTGCCTTAGAAGAAAATAATAATAAATTCATCAAAGTAATAAGCAAAAACATACCAACCAAGAAAAAGACAAACGTACAAACACAGACAGCATAAATTTTATTTTGTATACACAACACGTATGGTTACTCCAACTCCACAAAACACAACCGTAGATCAAAAGCTTATGGCGCTCGATAACAAGAAAGATATTATCAAAAAAATATTGATGTATATCAAATCTTCTAGAATGTCGATGGAAGAAAAAAAGATGCGACTTGCTATGATTCCTTACATGGAAGAAAAACATTTGATCAAGCTTGCAGATATTTTGGAAAGAGAAGTAAATGAATATACAGAAGTATATATGTCATTGCTCAATAGCGCAGTGACCAAACCAGAAGATGCTACGCAAATAGAAAAAAATAATGAATAATCTTTTATACATCTAACAAAAAATCACATGGTAAATGCAGAATTACTCAAATCAGTTACTGAAGTTGGCAAGCAGAAAGCTGCCGAATATGGTCAGAGAAAAGCTAATGAAACGCTTGATGATCAAACAAAATTTCAAGCAACCCTTGATAAAGTAGCCGAGGACAAAAGATTTCTCACCTTAAAAACCAAATGGAATGCTTTGAGTGAAAAAGACAAAGAAAAAGTATATAATGCTGGCAAACAGATGGGAAATAGTAAAGCGGAAAAAATCATAGATCCACTTGGTCTAGGAATCGTGCAATCTACCAAAAGTCTTCTTCCTTCCAAATTCTATGAAAGTAGCCGACTCAATGGCATGAAATTATTGGCACCTGGACAGACATTTGAACCAGTGCTGAGATTGTCAGTACATCTTGGTTTACTTTCCAAACCAAAGGGAATTCAAGAAGAAACTATGCTTGCAGATATGCAATTAGATTTCAAAAGCATGAATACCAAGCTAGCTGCATTCGAAGCTGTAGCAAGTGTTATTCCCGTATTGATGCCATTAGTCCCTGTTATTCAGATGCTAAGATGATACATCCAAAAGCTTGGAGCAGCAGGAACACAGGCACTTATCAATAGACAGACAGGAACCCAAAATACTCCAAAAGAGAATGGAGATACGGCAGAAGATAGTACAGAACCACCTCATCAAGCAGCTAAGGATACAACAGTACTAGAGGCAGATATCAAAACAAAAGAAGTAAAAAAAGAAGTAACTGCCAAACCAGTAACTCCAGTAACAGAACAAAAAGAATGAACGCAGCAAGTAAAAAGTGAAAATAAAGGAGCAGCGCCAGTAGGCAAAGAAGATTCAGTAGAACACGTAGCTAATTAAGCAGTATTTTTTATTCATTAAATAGTATTACAATGACACCAACAGCAGAACAAGCAAAAGAGACGGTTAAAGACACCGAGATTGTAAATCAACAACCACCTGCAGTAGAGAGAAAGGTAAACACCAAACTTACTACGGCGGATACTAAAGTAGATACGGCGGCACTAGGATCTGATGTTACCAAAGACAAGAAACAAGACACAGAGGCTAAGCTTAACGCAGAACAGCTTCAGATCAAAGATGAATTGGAAGGAGATATTGCCAAGGGAATGAAAGTTTCAGAAGCAGTAGGAAAGTACTCAAAAAAACTGGACACCGTAGATGCTTGGTGCAATATCTTGCCATTTGTAGGAGATGCGACTTCTACTTCAGCGAGTATGTTATTCTTTATCGTGCAAAACCAAAAATTATCAGAGAAATATAGACTGCCACTTGCTGATAAATTCAAAGCAGCATTATTGCAAGCAGGGGATTGGACATTAAAGACTATTATCAAAGCACCACTCAACGCTTTTATGTCGATACCTATCCTAGGATGGTTGTCGTATCCTATTTTAGCTCCAGTCAATGCAACACTATGATTTATTAGCGACAAGATATTTACGGACAATAAATGGACCGCTAAATTATTTGCTAAGAGTTTTGAAAAAATGTTAGCCGATGCTGAAGCACGAAACAAAGCAAACCCAGATAAAGAGCAGATAGACGTAGCAAGCATGAAGGACGAAATGGAAGGTAATATGAAAAAAATTACAGAAAAACTCCCTTACAAAGACAAAGTAAAAGCAGCAACAGATAAGATACAAAATGTAAGAGATAATGTACAAGCTACCAAAGATGGCTATACAAAGACCAAAAACAATGTAAAAGATATCTGGTCAACAGTAAAAGGCAAACCAAGAGCCGATTGACAACAAGCGCCAAGTGAAACAACAGAACCAAATGCAACCTAGTAATTTTTAATAATATAGTCCAAATGATCGTTTTCTGTCCGCAGGAGACGATTTTTTGTAATAAAATGCAATAATGTCAACTAAAAATAACCAGGAGCTATGCCAAATATTGTAGTTTTGGCCTGCGAGGAATATACTTAGTATAGTGAATACTTTATTCTTTATTCTGCGCATGACAGCTCCGCAAATAGAAGTCCAAAAACAGATTGATGACGACCTCAAAGGGCTCGGCGATTCTCTCGATGTTTTGAAGAAATCATTAGAGAAAAAAGAGATAGCTGAAGACAATAGCAACTCAGTTTCTCTCATCAAAGAAATGATGAATAACATCGTGACCTTAGATGATTCCAAAGATACCAAGATCAAAGATCTTTTGGCAACTATTGATAAAGACAAAAAAGTAACTCCAGAGATGATAGATGTCTTGGTTACTAAAATTATCGATATTAAGTTAAAGGTATTACAAGATACGACAGATAAATATACCAATGAGACAGCAAGTAAACATCTACAGATAGAGAAATTAACTTCTCAAAAAAATTCGCTCAATATTTTATTACAATCTATCAACAAGACGCCAACAACCACACCAACAACCAAACCTGAAGACACACAACGGTTTGCTAAAAATCGAAAACGGGTACTCGGTGGTGTCGCAGGATTGGCTGCCTTCATCGGATTGACGAGAAGCAACAAAGATGAAAAAGGAGAAAGTAAGTGAATACTTTCCAGAATTTGGAGAGGAATCAAATATGGTGCTATTGCAGGAGCTAGTGCGCTTGGATTGTGATTCCTACTCGGTACAGCGAGAGTAGATAAGGCACTTCAACGATTTGGATTAGAAAAAGAAGCTGCTCCAAATGTTACTGCCGATGATGCAAATGATACAATTACAGGTTTGACCAAAGATATGGAATACAGCACCGATGCAGGCAAGACATACATCAAATACGATGGTGTCACGACACCAAAGTTTGCTGGCGATCAAAAGGTACTAGTCAGAACGGCTAAATCAGATAAGAATAAAGAAAGTAAACCCAAAGAACTTTTATTCACGTCAGCTGTTTCAGCGAATACACCAAGCAATGCACCAACAACAGCTCCGGAACAAAATAATTTAACGACAGAAGAACTTGCCAAGAGAAATAAATATATTACAGACAGTATCAATGCCACCACAACATTTCCTATCGTTATAAATTATGGTACAGATAAGACGGCGTTAGAAGCGAAATGATGTCCTAGTAAAATTGATTTTGATGCAAGTAGCCAATCTATTAAGTTTGGTAATGATCAGCTCAAAGCAAGTGTTGGTAGCTTTACAACACAGTCATCATATGGAGAAGCAACAGTAGATTCTATTTCTATCAATACAATTTCTTATGCGTGAGATAAATTTAAACTCAATGTAACAGGCACATGAACAGTAGATATTCCTTTGCTAGGAGCTCAGAGTAAAACAGATACACAAGAAGTAGATGTGAGCAAGGCACAACTTTTACAAATGTTAACTCCTTATTATCAAGATAATAAAGGCAAATATTCCGTTTCACTTGCAGATAGTAAATGAAATGCAGTCCCAGTAACGATAGAAAAAATTGGCTGAACAACAAACACGCCAAATAATGCTCCAAGCAATGTTCCTCAGACTGCATATGAAAAAGAATTTGCTACTCTCGAACAACGAAAACAATCACAGTATACAGACCTTTCCAATAACGTTATTGCTACCTACGGAGGTATCGTTTCTTTCGCAGGAACGAATAATCTTCCACCACTTATCAAAAATTATGATCCAAGTGTAAATCAGCTTCCCCAAAATCCATGATCCATTGCGTATATGATGGATAAATCTTTTGATAAAGTTGGTGATATTATCTCAGATGGCTTTTTCAATAAAGTAGCTAATACAGCAAATCTCGGTGTAGATTATGTAGCAGAATTTTTGACAAAATACAAGGACACAAAATATGTCGGAGGTGTGCTAGATACCGTTGGATGATGGTTAAAAGGACTTATCACTACACCTACCAGCGAAACTGATATCAAAACGAAATTAGCCAACGATCCAGAGGGTATGAAAAGAATTTCTGTCTTAATCAAACAAATAGCGATCTTTAGATTTTTCATTACAGAGAAGAGAAAAGTATTGAAAGATCAATATATCAAATCAGGGATGAAAGATCCTGAGCTTAGCGCAACGTTAGACGCCAAGATAGATAATCTCAAAATTACAGGAGCTACCGAAACAGATCCATCTTTCTATCAAACACTCAAAGAAAATAATTTAATAAATACAACTATTTCTGCTGAGATAACTGCAGGACTCGTGATAAATAAATCAGCAACACTTATCCAAAAAAAGATTGAAGAGACTGCTAAAAAAACAAATTTCCAATGAGAAAGAGGTAATCTGACATTCGATTATACCACATCAACACTTACCAGTCGATGAAAAAGTACCAAGCTAGAAATTGCTGCTGATGGTAAAGTAAAAATAAAAGATCTTGATATTAATTTTGCAACGATAGAGGAAGCAGTCCGATTTGCTAATGCAACCAATCGATTTACCAATAGATATTTCTCTGTACGAGAAAAAGCAAAAGGAACAGTTGGGGTTGGGGGGAATATCTTGTATCGAAGTGGGTCAGGTTTCCGTCATGGTATATTTGAAGACGTTTCACGAGCTATAGATACGAGAGTACTTTCTGCGTCCGCATTGGAAAATAATTATAGTGGTTGGACAGATGCACTGGGAGAAAAGTATGTCGCATATGTAAATAAGCAAATTAAATCATTCAGTGTTCAATGAGTTGTAGATAAAGTAACGTCAATAATTAATTAATAATTTTTATTTGTCTTCATGATATGGTAGTCGAAACATCCAAAGAAATTCCACCAATCAATACAGAAATCCCCGTAAATGGAGATCCGATTTTGAATTTGAAAACAGAAGTAGCACAGAAATATGTAGATGATCTCAAAAACAAAGCAGGACTTGGAGCGTCGCTTGTGATAGGAAAAGGAGAAAAACTGAAGAACTTTCTCGTTACAAAAGAAGACGGAGACAACCTTACCAACACCGCAGGACTCAACTTCATGGCCAATCTTTTGAATAAATTAGAAACCAAAACATTTGCTCTAGATGGACAAGAATATGATATCAAAAATTATTTGCTGAGAGTAAAAAATAAAATCAATATATCTACAGAAGATCAACTTAACACATTGAAGATAAATATTGATACGCCAACAGCACAAGTAAATACGCCGACAACAACGCCAACCGCAAGTCCCGATACTCCCGTTGTTCCTTCTTCAGTATCCTACGAAAAGTTTAAAATAGGGAATGATGTTACTGCTGAAGAAATGAATTATGTAAACGATAATGCAAAATATATTATAGATCAATTAGTAACAAAGGGAGATTTGACAAATGTAGCAGATATTAAAGATAAAGCAGGAAATATTGTGCTGAAATGTAGAGGAGAAAGTCCCTATATCAATGCAAAGGCGGCAAAAGATTTAGTGGGATTGTCATTATTATTCTACAAAAAAGCAGGCAAGGCCTTCCTTTTGGAAAGTACCTATAGAACTATCGAACATCAAAAAAGACTCGTTGTCCAAAATAAAGAATCTGGAGTACCTACCGCAGAGCCAGGATATAGTGGACACAACATGGGATATTCCCTTGATGTGAGCGATGAGAGCAGATATGCTCCCAAAATTGGCTGAGTGGTATGATTAAAAAAGCTTGCAGAAATGTTCGATTTTCATCCCATTGCATCAGAAGATTGGCATTTTGATTATTCAGAATTTGTAAATAATTATTACAAAGACAAGTCTGCTAGACTGCCAATAGCACAAAAAATGCAGGAAGAATTTACTGACTATAATCTCAAACAAGTAGCATAATGTTTTATACAAAAAATATGTATGGGTATACCAGACGTCCAAAACAAAACGAATGAACAATCCACTGAGGTAAATACTATGGATACTTTTGCACAAGAATTAAATACTCAAGATCGTGAAGCTATAGCTAGACGCTTTGATAAAAATGATGGAGATCCCATCAAAGAGGATAAAGAAAATCAAAAAAATACTTATTCTTATCCAGTGCTTTGATGACTATCTAGTCACCCTATCGTTTCTTGATTTGTAAATCATAGAATCAACCCCGTTACCTGAGAAGTAAAGCCACACAAGTGAGTGGATATCAAGGCAAATTTTGGTGAAAAAATACTTTCCGTTTGCAACGGTGTTGTAGTGAATGTGGGAAAAGATAGTTATCCATATACAGGCTACGGCAATCATGTCATTGTAAAATATACCACGCCAGCTACAACAGTAGATCCAGAAAAATCATATTATATCCTTTATGCTCATTTGACTAAATGTATAGCCAAAGTAGGCGCGCCAATAACAGCGGGAGAGGAAATAGGTACAGCAGGAAATAGTTGACGTTCCGGATGAGCTCATCTACACTTTGAGGTGAGAGTGGTAGACGAAAATAGTACCAAACCAGAAGATCCATCATTAGCAAAAGCAGTAAATCCAGTAAAGGTTTTTTCTGCATTATTTGAGGAAGAGCCACCACTGGTAGCACAAGTAAGTAAATAAATAATATTACATATTCTTAATAATTTTTTTTACTACACCGACGACTTTAGTCTCGTCGTATTTATCTACTTCTACTTTGTCAAAAAATCTATTCACGGATTCGAGATACAGTTTCCCGTCTTTTTTCAAAATTCTTTTTAACTTCGGCAAATTGTTGTGCATGACAAACACATAATCTGAAGGATCGTAGGCGGGTTGTTGTTTGATCAACACGAGATCTCCGTCTTGGATTTTGGGCTCCATACTATTGCCTTTTGCTCTCACAAAGAAACAAGCACTCACGTCTCCGACGCCAAGCATGGCCATCGTGACAGGAATCTTTTCTTGGGTATATTCATCCAATACTTTTTTTCCTTTGTTTCCACATTGAGCAAATCCGTAGATAGGAAGCTGAATGACATCGTTCATTCTATCGCCGATAGTCTCTCTGATAAGTTTGTATCCAGATTCGTCTTTGACGAAATAACCTTTCAATACAAGCTGATTCAATTTATTCAAAATGGTCTGTGGATGATTGATCCCTAGAGAAGAAGCAATCTCTCTTAGTGTAATATTCTCCTGATTGGTATTTTTCTTAAAGAAAGCAATGAGTGCTTTCTGGATAGCATCGAGATCTTTATTAAACATTTGCATGGATTGTTATATAATAAAACAAAAGGGATTGTGGTAATGAATTGTAATGTGTAGTAATGAATTGTAATGTGTAGTAATGAATTGTAATGTGTAGTAATGAATTGTAATGTGTAGTAATGAATTGTAATGTGTAGTAATGGTAGTAATGAATTGTAATGTGTAGTAATGAATTGTAATGTGTAGTAATGAATTATAATGTGTAGTAATGAATTGTAATGTGTTGTTTAGTTTTTTGTTATATTTTTTTTCGCAGCCCTAATAAAGTTATTAAGTTTAACAGATAATATTTCCAATCTTTCCAGAGTATTCTTATAGATGGGGTTAGACAAAACTTCTCTATCATATAATAATTCTATTCGATGTTTTGTCTCTTGTAAAGATCATCTTGCATTATAGTAGAATTTAATGGAATCGAGATAATGAAATCTTCAAAATCATTCAGCTATATTTGCTCAGACACTATCGGTTGACCTTACAAACTGATGTCCTATAATCTTCTGTATATCAAAAGACATGTCTTTATAGATATTCCATGCTTCCTTTGATAGTTCACGAGCAATACGATAAATTTCCAAATCAGCGACTCAATTCATTCCAATCTCTTTATCCAAATAAACCTACGATACATTCCATCCGTAAGGATACATAACTATTCATTACGTTCCGATTTATCGGGACACATAACAAATGTTGTAGTCATTATAATAATGTCTTTGACATTGTCAAATCAATTTTGACAAAATCAATACTATTTTTGACAGAATGAGTAATGCCAGGTCTGCATACAATAAAAATCTCTTGATTTTCAGAAAATATTCTATAAAATTCATTGCGTTGAGAGAAAATATTGTTTACTCACTTATCCGATAGCTATCGTGAAAGGAATAAATGATCTTCTTAGTCAGCAACCCAATAGTTTTTATACTATTAACAAAGATATCTATGACAACAAAAAAACAAGACCTACAAGAGGCCTTTAAGAGTATTGAGAAACAATTTGGCAAGTGAGCTATTATGAGGATGGGAGACAACGCGAATGTTGGTCTTGTAAGTACCTTTCATAGTGGATCCTATGTACTAGATTTAATCTTGGGCGGAGGCTATCCCGAAGGAAGAGTAGTGGAAATCTATGGTCCAGAATCATCTGGCAAAACAACGATTGCTTTACATGCTATTGCTGAGATCCAGAAGAGAGGAGAAGTGGCTGCATTTATTGATGCAGAGCATGCGCTTGATCCTCAGTATGCGAGGAAATTAGGAGTGGATGTTGACAACTTATTGCTTTCACAGCCAGATTTTGGAGAGCAGGCATTACAGATTGCTGAAGAATTAGCGAAGTCATGAGCAGTTAAATTGATCGTTATCGATTCCGTTGCTGCCTTAGTGCCTAGAGCGGAAGTAGAGGGAGATATGGGTGATTCCTATATGGGATTGCAGGCGAGGATGATGTCTCAAGGATTGAGGAAATTATCTGGAGTACTTGCAAAGAGTGGGACCACTTGCGTATTTATCAATCAGATTCGTATGAAGATTGGCGTCATGTTTGGTAATCCAGAAACAACGCCAGGAGGTAATGCATTGAAGTTCTTCGCATCACAGAGAGTAGAAATTCGCAGAGGAGATAAATTACTATTAGATAAAGAACAAATTGGTTACCTAGCAAAGATTAAGATTGCCAAAAATAAAATCTCTGCGCCATTCAAGACTGCTGAACTTCCCGTTAAGCGGGGAATCGGGTATGATAAGACTGCGGATATTGTAGAAGCAGCCACGGTTTTGAAACTTGTTGCGAAGTCATGAGCATTCTATACCTTTGGCAAGCAAAAATTTCAAGGCAAAGAAAAATTTGTCGCTGCGCTCGATACCGACGAGAAGACAAGAGCTAGCTTAGAGAAAGATATCCAAAATAAGATCAAAGACATGAGAATGGGCAAGAAGGTAGTCGACGATGAAGATCTTATCGCCATAGAAGCAGAAGTAGAAGAAGATGCTGCAGAAGCATTAGCAGAAGCAGGAGAAATCATTGAATAATCACGTGTTGCAACCATTTCACATATATAATACATAAAAAAACACCAACGCTGAAACGATGCCGAGGTGTTTTTTTTGCATAAAAATTATTTGCTATCTTTTACAATCCGGCCATCATTAGATCATTCATTGGTGGATTTTAATAAAGAACTTTTTATGTTCCACATGACTTTTCTCATGGCATCTGTACCAATATTTTTCCATTGTACGCTAGATGCGTTTATATTTGGATTAGTTAAACTGCCATCCTGAATAAGATGATTCATAAACGCATTCATAAAAGAAGCAACTGATGTATCTCATTCAAAATCTTTACGAACAGTTCCTCCTGGTAAGTCTCAAGTGTCTCTGATTTTAAATCAATGTTTCAAAATGATAGATAATCATATATATCAGCTTCTTGCACTATTTCCTTCCTGGCTGGGTCTAGCAATAGTATATTCTGTTGATCAATCTCATAAATCTCTTGCGAGAAGATGTGTTCACTCACGATTGGTCTCATTTCCACGATCAGCACTATAATATTTTTTGGAAAAAAATTCATTTTTTAACAAAGGATCTTTATAGTCACGAGGGATATTATTATCTTCTCCAGCAATCATTCGTCAATTTACATTCCCATGAATATAGACTGCAATATCTTCTGGACTAAGAATTTCTTTTTGTTCGTTAGATTCTTTAAGCTCATCAGGAGTATCACTTTTTACAGCTTCTATTATATCATCTGACTTTTGAGTAGTTTCAGTAAGAAGTTTATCATTTATTTCTTCTGGAAGCTTTTCATTTGTAGTAGATTTATTTGAATCTGCGATTAAACTTTGAACGAGATAATTAATGACTTCTCATTTTTCCGCTGAAGTTAATTGATCCAATTTAGAATAAAGGGTTGATAACTTATTTATATCTGTATTGGCATTTTCCATTGATATTCTTTCTAAGAATAAAACTAATCACGCAAAATTATATTTTTTTAAGAAAATAATTCTATTGTATCTCAAATCCGATTCTTCCAATTTTTTCTATTCCCAAATTAATAACAAGTGATGACTTACCAGCTTGCACTGCTCTGATATGAACTTCCACTTTGCCATCAGAGATAAGTCTGACAGAGGAGTAGTCGATATCAATGTTATCATTTGATCAGATGAATTCTAGTACTGTTGGTAAGAGGCCATCAACATTTACTTGCGTTTGCTTGTCTTTGATAGTTATAATCAAGACTGCTTCATCGCCTATGTGCAGAGTTGCTTTGCTCGTTAGCTCAGCACTAATATCTCGGATTCATACATAATGTTGGATAAGTGGATCACTAATGTTATCAAAGCTTAACGTAATATCTTTGGTACTTGCCGTATCATTTACTACTGGTTTTACGGGTACCACAGGAGGTGTAACTACGGGTTGTGAAGGAATAACTACCGGAGGTTTAACTACAGGAGGTGTAACTACAACAGGTGTTGTTGGTTTGGCCACGGAGTTCTCCGTGGGAACTGTAGCTGGATTCGTCACAGGAACTGCGGGCGTAGTCGGTGTTGGTACTACGATAGTAGTCTGTACGGGAGTTGGTGTTCAGGTTTGTGGTTGTGTAGGTTCAAGTTGTGTTGGATTATTGCTAATAGCTGTTGTACTACCAGTAATGACTTCTCCGACAACAGTATTTCTCACATTATAAATATAACATTCCACATTCGCAGTAGTGAGATCATCTCGACGATCAGACATAGTAAACATACTGACCCACGCCATATCTCTGACAATAATTTTATGTAATCATTTATTATAATACATCACTTTACCGACATGACCATATTGACCAAATCTACCACCAGCATTATACACAACCAATGCTCATGGCACAGGTGTGTTTCCTATTCTATATCCAGTAGCTGCAGCATTTGCACATAGATCAACAGCATTAAAGTATTTTCTATACTACTATCAACTTTCCAAATAGAGATAAGATTTCATTTAGTCAAAATATATTCAGGATGTGCGATGGCTTGTGCAAGATAGGTTGAAATTTCTGTTGTACTTGTTCTTTCTATTCCATCTAATGAGCTACTAAAATTAGCAAACATAATGCCACTCATCCCCATCATCAATACCAAAATTAATTCTCCACAATGCATAAACGTATGATGTAAATGTTGTGCTATGTGAACATATTTGTGTGCATGTTTATGAAAATGCCTAACAATATGCTTATGCACTGCTAGTCGATGAATGTGCTCTAATTGTGTTATTTCGGCTTTATTGAGCATGAAACATCTAGGGAATAAATAGCCATATCTAATTATATACACAAATGTAGAATTTGTCAAATATTGACCCACTTTTTTTACTAGGTATTTAAGTCCATTTCATAAGAAGAAAAGTCCATAAATAAGCTATTGTATATAAAGAAAAGCCCGCGTAAACGGGCTTCTCTACGTTATTCCTTAAATATTCTATACAGCATGAGCATTACTCGACCCCTAAGTTCCTCTTGATGAGGAGCCTGTATTTGTGTCATAATTCATTCTAACTTCAGCGCAGCTAAATGCTTTTGATAATAAGGCATCCCTCCATTATATTTTTCTCATCGGAGGAGTCTAGAGAGAATAGTTCCAAACTGAGCTCTATCAACTTCTTGATCGGGATAAAAGTTCTTGTTTAAGGTCACGCCATCATTTGCATATCACATCAATCATAATCTACATACAACCATGGCATAATATTGAGTTTCTTTAGACAGGGATTGAAGATCAGAAAAAGTACATGCTGCTCAATGAGAAACGTCTTTTCCCATGACATTGAGTGCAAAATTACTCATCATTTTTGCCATATCTTTTCTTGTTAATACTCATTTGATATTTGCTCACTGAATGGTCGGTATAGTGGTAATACGATAGGAATAAGCTCGTAAATAAGAGTTATTTAATTCTTGAGAAAAAGAAGATCATTGAATGCTGACAGTATCAGCAGCGCCGTGAAAAGGTATACTATTGGTAAGCTTTTCTACCAATGAACATGGTCAACAAATGTTATCATAATAACTACTGCTGCAATCTCTTTGGACAGGACAATTATCTCTGGTAAATGGAGCGCCTCCAGCATCATTATTATGAATAACAACTCAGGTATCAACAACTCAGGTATCAACAACTCAGGTATCAACAACTCAAGTATCAACAACTCAGGTATCAACAACTCAGGTATCAACAACTCAGGTATCAATATCTCAAGTATTATTAGATCATGAATCTACTTCTCAAGTTTCCGTCGCCAAAATAGTTATCCCATCGCTTATAGCAGATATACCATAATATCATCAGAGAGATGCAGGAGTTATTCCAAAGGTAAGTAGGGTAGCAACATCGTCTTCTGTTGTCATATATGTTTTGCCAGTAGCTCAAGTAATGGATTCTCCGTTACGATATCGTTGATACTGAGAATCACCTTCGAGAGAGGTAGTTAGTTCTTTGACACTAGGGCGATTCCCATTCCCAGGATCTATATACGCAACATGCGCGTCTAGGAAATGTTTCATCAAAATCATCCAAGTATATAAGATAAGGAACATTATAAGCATCAAAAGCAATGTTTCCTAATGATTTCTGATAAAAACTACCAATAATATCTCGATTCAAGGTCTCAGTATTAAGTTTTAAGACACGAGAATTCCATGTACGTTTACTTCGAGCATAATTATATGTCAGATAAGGAATATTATTATTATCTACAGCAAGAGAAAATGTCGCCATCACTCATCCAGGAAGTCATGTATCAATTTGTTGTATAATGGTGCCATCAGAAGCAGAGCCCTCCACAACACTGATGTTCCCATTATTGGGGTCTGTATATGCTAAATATACTACTCCATGTTTAACTGCTATAGAATTATCACTAGCTCAGAAATCTAAGGATAAAAGATTTCTCCAATCTCCATCAGAAAAATTTTCTATAGTAAGTTGGTTATTGTTTTCACTATTCGCATAAAGTAGATATGGGGTATTAGACTCATCAAATTTAAGCGTTGGTTTTCCAGACGATCCAGAAGAAAATCATGGAGATCAAAGCATTTCTCGATCATTAATATCTTGATTAAATTTCATAACCGTGATTTTATTGTTATTGTCCGTATCCGTATAGGCTACATAAGGAATATCATCATTATCTAATGCAAGAATAACCTCGCCGATGTTTCACGGTAAATCTGTGCCAACGATTTCTCGATCATTAATCTCTTGATTAAATTTCATAACCGTGATTTTATGCTCATTAGCTACATCTATATATGCTATATAGGGGATATCTCAAGAATCAAAGACAAGAGGTGTGATATTTCATACTTCATCAGCAGAAAATCAGTCATTGCCAAGCGAGCCCCATGCTGTAAGGTTATCACCGTAATTATAGTTGCCCTCCAGTTTTTCTCCTACATAAGGATCTCCAGAGATGATTGGTATATCTACACTGACATCTGGAATAAATACTGGAGTACTTTTTATGCTCTGTTCTTCGTGTCCAGATGTATCGCTGGGAATAACTTCAAATCAGATATGCTTACCAATATCATCAGATGTTATTTCATAGGTAAGTGCATCTGCTCCTTGAATTGCTTTGTCATCACTATACCATTGATAATGAGGTGTTCATTCGAGACTGGTAGTGGGTCTTATAAGGAACGGACCATAAAAGCTCATATATGGATTATTGTTTTTATCAAAAGTAATGATATTTTCAGGAGCACTAGTTACCATTGGTCTTACAAGTGTCCATTCAGTGCCATTAAATTTAGTAATAATTTCGCTTGTCATTCAGTCACCAATATCTTCTGAACTTATAAGATAAGGAGCTCCACTTGGATCTATAACAAGACGATCAATTATTCCATCAAGTTTAATTGTTGATCCAACTATTTCTCGCTCAGATCCATTAAATGCTTCTACGATTATTCTCATTGGATTTGTCGGATCTTTGTACGCCACATAAGGGACGCCAGTATAACGACTAATAGTAAGAATATAATCTGGAGCACTCGGATTATCATAAGGGAAACTAGCAGTATTGGTAAGTGTCCATACATTGTCGACTAATCATCATATAGATACGGTGGTGCTGTTAGTTATAGCCGCAAAGTGAGGAAGATCATCTCATCCTATATAAAATACCATAGTTTTTGAACTTGGAACAAATCAAGGATTGCCTACAGTTTCTCGATGATTATCTACAAACTTCATGACAGTAATATTTTCTTCATACATAGGATCGGTATAGGCTATATAGGGAGTGTCGTTAGTATCAAAGGCAATTCGTATTCAGTTACTCTTACTCAAAGATACTCAAGGATCACCAACTGTTTCCCAAGATTTACCCGTAAATTTCATTACTACAAGCTTATTGTTATCGTTTGAATTTACATATATTACATAAGGAAATCCAGACGTATCGGTAGTGAGCTGGATTGTTGATTCTGTTGAAATTTCCATATCACCGACCTGCTCCCAAATTCCGTTTATTAGTCTAACGAGAATATTCTCTCCCTTTGAATTTACAGATATTCTATAGGGAATATTCTTGGAATCAAAAACAAAAGATCATCATCATTTTCCAGGAAGTCAGCGAGTACTAAGAGTTTCTCGATCTCCATTATTATATTCACCATGTAATGTTGCTCCCACCTTAGGTAGTCCTGATATTGTTGCGTTACCCACTTTAGGTCCTAATCAACATAATGGTCAGTTATTGGAATCTACCCACCCTGAATCATTAGCTTTGAGAGTAATAAAATCTAGAATATCAGAGCCCATAAGTCCTATATCCAAACAGTTGTTATTGATAAATAATCATGCGTTGTCACCTATATCGTGCAATCAAAAAATATTTTCTGGAAGAGTAGTTAAAAGATTGTTATTGAGATAGAATGTGGTAAGATGTGTTAGACCTCCAATTACATCAGGAAGAGTAGTTAATTGATTATGAGAAATATCCAATACCGTTAAGTTGGTTAGATTTTTTAATTCATCAGGAAATGAAGAAAAATTATTGCCCACAGAGAGATCCATTCAAAGCGTATCATTTAGTGCTGTTCATCAAAGATCGAGTCTTTGAAGCGCAGAGAGCTCAATAAAAGATGCAGGGAGAGAGGAAAGATTATTTCATCATAAACTCAAATTTGTTAGTGTGGATACATTGCCAATATCGTCAGGAAGTACAGAAAGATAATTATTATTGACTATAAGTGTTTCCAAACTAGGCAAATCACCAATAGAATTTGGAAGAGAAGTTAAACGATTTTGAGAGATATCAAGCGATTTTAATTTTGCTAAAGAAATCATTGGAATACTTGTAAGCTCGTTCCCTCAAACGAAACTCGTATGTAGCATCATATTGGACAGAATTCATCAGAAATCAAGTATCTCCAAACGATCTAATGTATTGATAGTATCGGGAATTTCGGCAATTGAATTTCCTCCAGCAAAAAGATTTTTTAGATTTGTTAAATCTCCAATCTTTGTTGGTAAAGCAGTAAGCATATTATTATTTATCAGAAGGGTTTCTAGCTGAGAAAGCTTGACAATTGCAGGATCCAAAGAAGTAATAGAGTTATCATATACAGAGAGATCTTTTAGTTCAGTTAAATCAGCAATGGTAGAGGGAATAGTTCCAGCTAGGTTATTAGAATGAAGATCAATACCGATAACATTTCCTGTCCCGTCCAGCATGATACCATATCGGTCAGCTACACTAGGAGAAATAAACCATCAATCATTATTTTTTCGTTTATCTCAATCTGTGCTGTTATATAATGCAACCAACGCTTCACATTGTGGTTCAAGTATATCGGTTGTTGTGGAACAGAAAGCAGTAGTTTTGGGGCAAGATTCTTTTGCAGAAGTCTGCCAGTCACTGTTTCCTGCTTTGAGGGTAATAAAGTCTACAAGACTAGAACTCATAGATCAACTATCTATACAGTTTCCATCAATAGTTATTCCTCAAGCATCCGTGAGATTACCTAATCACATAAATGATTCTGGAACAGAAGTAAGAAAATTATTATCTAAAGCAATCGTAGTGAGGCTTGATAAATTACTAATTTCATCTGGAATTTCTATTAGCCTATTATGAGAAAGAATAAGTGTTTGTAAATTGGAGAGGCTGCCAATTTCTGGGGGAAGAGAAGAGAGTCTGTTCCCTCAGCGAAATTTTCTTTGAAAGTCAGATCATAAATCAAGTCATACAAGACTTGAGAGATCTCCAATTTCTGGTGGTAGGGAACTAATTTTATTCCCTCAGGCCGCAAGAAATTGTAGATTTATAAGCCCATTAATCGAAGTAGGTAGCGTAGATAGAGCATTATCATTTATCAAAAGAAATTTTAAATCTGAAAGATTACCGATGGTATCAGGAAGACGAGATAATTGATTTAATGAGAGATCAAGATACTGTAAGGCAGTTAAATTTCATAGCTCATCAGGAAGCGTAGTGATGTTGTTTCCTAAATCAGAGTTGTTTCCCATATCGGCCATAAGATTAGTCAAAATTCATCATATATCTAGAATCACTAAATGTGAAAGATTACCAATCTCATATGGAAGAAAGGTTAATCTATTTCATCATACACCAAGAAATGTTAGATTTGAGAGATTGCCAATTTCTGAGGGAAGAGACGTCAATAAATTACCATTTACTGCTAATCAATCAAGCTCCGTTAAATCGCCGATACTTGCAGGAAGAGAAGTAATCCTATTATCATAAAGAAGTAATGCTTGTAATCATCCAATCTGGCTAATCTCTGAAGGTATGGGCCCATCCAGATTGTCTCCATGCAAATCGAGAGAAATTACCTGATTGTTTTGACAAGAGACGCCAGTCCAGCTGCCACAAATACTTAATATATCTCATCGATTACTATTGTCAGTCCAAGCATCTCCATTGGTAGTATTATACAAGGTCAATAATGCCTGACATTCAGTTTCAGGGATTTCTGTCACTCAAGCACAGCTAGCTACTGGATCGATAAAATTAGCATGACCGTGATGAGAAAGAAAAGTAAGTGAAGATATAAGTCAAAGGGCAACTACAATTACTTTTACTGCTGCAAAAGATCACAATAGTCCAAACAGATACACTTTGTGGTGTTTGTGAGGATGTGAACAAGAAGAATTGCTGAGATTCATGCTGTTATATATGAAGTAAATAGGGGTAGAAAGAATACATTAGTAATTATACTCAGCAAGGCTATCTTTGTCAAAAAAAGTGGCACATTTTTGCTATTAAATGAATCTTTAGGAAGCTAAAGGGGAACGCTCTTATTCTAGGTAAAGAAAAAATAATCTCATGCTTGAAAAAGCCCTCAATTTCCCTACAAAACAAGCATATTTACCTCCAAGATCATTCATGTCAAAGCATATTTTGTTTGTTCTCGACTATTATACTCCGCATCGTGGCTGATCGGAGACCGTTTTCCAAAATGTAATTTCCAGATTATTGGCTAAATGATACCAAATCAGCATTTTAACAAGTCGTTTTGACTCTTCTTTAGCTCGTGAAGAGCATCATGATCAACTTTCTATTTACAGAACAGCGAAAAGTAGATTAGGATTTGTTTTTGCTGCTTTTTTTCGTGGAAGAAAAATCTTGAAAAAAAATAAAGATATTCACTTCATTCATACAAGTACTTACGGATGAGCAATTCCAGCAAGTTTATTGTGACTTATTTTTCACAAAAAAGTTATTTTGACCGTTCACGAAATCTTCGGAAAGCTTCGATACGTCTACAAATGATTTGTTGGATGACTACTCTATAAATTCTTTGAACGAAGTATTTTTTACATGCCATATTCCACATATCACTGTGTATCTCAAAATACCATGAACGATATTCATCGCGTATACAAAATTCCTTTATCCAAAATTCATATGATTTACAACGGAGTAGATACAGAATTTCGAAACCCAAAACATGTTTCTGAATCTGACATAGTATCACGAAAGTCGGCTCACGGACGGGATAATCGCTATGTTGTGTTGTACTTCGGTCACGCTGGCAAATCTAAATGATTAGATTATTTAGTCGCAGCTGTTCCAGAGATTTTAAAACAAAATAGTAATATCTTATGTGTTTTTAACATCATAGATTCCAAGAGAACAAAATTTCTTGAATCCAAAATATTACAAACGACGGATGAAGATCATAAAATAAAAATTCGCGACAATAGCAAAATACAACTCTACAAATGATTTGATCAATCACAACTTCGTACCGTCGTTGCAGCAGCAAATCTCATCGTTGCTCCATCATTATCAGAATGATTCTGATCAGTACATACCGAAGTTGTCGCGCTCGGTAAGCCACTTTTGACGACGACGGCCGGACCAATCCCTGAAGTTGTTCGAGGAAACGTAAAACTCATCCAACCCGCGAATGTAGACCAGATTATTTCTTCTGTGTTAGATTTTTCCCATAATAGAATAACAGAAAACATCCCGGAGAAAGAATTCAGCCGAGATGCTACTGTAGATGAGATTGAAAAACTATATAATTAAATTTACAAATATTTTCCAAATTATTCCAAATTATTCCGAAATAAAATTTCAATTTATGAATTTAAAAATTTCTAAATTGTTTTGGTAATTAGGAATAATTCGAATATTTGGTAATTCCACCTTTGGTGGCTATCTATTCTGTTTAGTAATATAACTTTTCATAGATTCAACACTTACGAAATATTTCGCTGATACAAAGTTATAAGAAGAATATCTACCATCGGTTGTTTTGAATAAACGATATGATTTACCATTTGGCGCGACATAAGGAGCAGATTGCCAGGTTTGATCTACGGTTGCAGTATTCCAACTGCCTACAGAAGTTCATCCATAACTACCACCATTATTGGCATCGATATATGCTTTCATCGCTTCAAGGGCGGTAAATGTTTTCTTGAACATGAAATCAGGAGAAGTATAGGTGTTGTTATTGTGAGTAATTTGATATACTCTGCCATTTGGTGCAACATATCGATTGTTGTTTCCTACAAATACAGAGACAGTAGTATCGTTAGTTCCATTTGTTCATCACAAATAATTATCAATGACATCGTAAAGATATTGTAAGGCATCAATTTTATCGGCATCATCAGTGGCATCTAGACTATCAATTTGGTTTTGCAGACTATTCATAAGCGTAGTAAAAAATGTTGTTCTCAAACTGTCATCAGAATACATATCTCTGAGTGAGAGGAAGATTGATACAATCTGTAATTCTTGAGTAGTAGAAAGATTAGAACTGATGCCATTATCCAAAGAATTATCACTAGTGCCAGGATCTACTTTAGTCGTAATGCGGAATGAGGAAGTAGAAAATCCGCCGATAGTTAATGTACTATAGATCACATCATCATAGACATCGCTTGAGATTAATTCTATATTCACCGTATCTCCATTAGTGACTAATCAAGTAGTGCCAACAGGATACCCATCGATATATAAGATTCATTTAGTTACTCTCGCTAATGAATATACACCAGCACTCATACCAGTGACACTTTCTGTACTAGAAAGATATGTCCTATTCAAAGTAGCATTAGTGACAGCATCAAAAGAAAAGCTATTAGGTGTATAATCTGCTCAACTATAATAGAATGCACGAGTAGTAGATTCTCCAGATCGTCATAATTTATCCATAGATTTTACTTTCCAGTAATAGGTACCAGTAAGTGTGGGAAGTAAGGCTAAACTTGGCGTTGCACTTACGGTTGGACTTATAACAAATCCAGAAAGGAGAATAGAACTAAAAGCATCTGTATCTGAAATATACCATCGATATCATGACAATCCAATTCCTGCTCCATCAGTTGCTGCGGCCCAAGAGAGTGTTGCAGTAGAAGCTGCGATAACAGTTCCACTTGCTGGACTAGATAATGTAGGTGAAGTAGGAGCTGTCATATCTATATATCCAATAAGAGTAGTGAAGCTTGATTCGTTTCCTGTATAGAGATATACATATATGGTTCTTATACCATCACTACCGGTTGCAATAACATTTATGGTTGTACTAAGCGATCCGTTGTATACTCCGGTCTGTGAAATAATGTTATCTCCAGTAATGCTATACTTGCAAGCTTTATTTGGTCGGAGATATACAGGGAATACATCTTTGGTCCACTTAGCAGATCATAGTGTAATAAGTGTTGGTCAACTAAGAGCAACAATTCAACTAAGGGGTACGTTTACACCAAAAGGAATCAGACTGACAAAAGTTCAGGTATTGCCTGCCTTATCCGTTGCGATGACATATCGTGCGTAGCCTGTATTGTTTGGAATAAATAAAGAAGCTGTAGCTGCTCAAGTAGTGACTCCTGTGGCATATATATTACCATTAAAGGTTACAAATAATTGATATCCAGAAATATTTGTTTCTGTTGTAGTCCAAGTAAAGGGAATGGTATTGCTTGAAATGACGGTAGCCCCTGATGCAGGAGAGGTTCACGTAAGGATCGGATTTGTCACGTCGATAGTAAAGCTTACTCATGTGCTATTACCAGCAAGATCACGAACGATAAATGTATATGTAGCATCTCCAGTAATCCAGGTTCATGATACATAATTAGCATTATTTAGTGTCGCGCCTGAAAGACTTGTATCAGTAAAAGTAATGATAACTCATGTAGTATTGTATTGTCAGCCAGTAACCACCGTGTTCCCATTAGCTAAGGTTGCGGTGAATGTAGGCACAACAGTATCAAGAATAATAGTATCTATATAATGAGTAGCCCATATATTGTTTGTTCGTATTTGTGCAAAAACATTTTTTACTCCATCACCAGTAGTCAAGATAAGTCCAGTAGTCGTGCTTGTAGTAAGAGATCAAGATTTACCTGCAACAACATTTCCAAAGAGTCTATAATAAGGAGAGCTAGATCAGAGAAGTGTTACACTTATTCCAGTAGCATTGGTAGATGCTCAATCGTTAATCATTAGAGAACCATTAATCTTGGCTACAGAGCTTCCAATAAATTTAGTTCCATCAAAAGTTCATCCAGCAGTAAGAGTTGTTCCATTATAATACACAGGCTGAATTTGTCTGAGGATGTTACTACCAAAAGAATATTTGTCTGTATGAGTTGTTAAATATCCTGCTTGTTGTAAATACATATCCATTCGTGATCATGTCCATGATAGCATGTAGTGGCCACTTGTATTGATAGGATTGGTAACATAAGTTCGAGACATATCTCCAGTCTGGATAATCTCTCCTGTCGTCCATCCTAATCCAGCTACTACTGAATCGCTAGCATATCACGTATATATCCCATCATTAAAAGCATTATTATTAGTATCATTCAATGATTTTCCAGCTCCATAATAGAGTTCACCAGTAGAGAGATTAATAAAGATATTTTGATCATTATTGTAACTTCGGATATTGTTCATTATGTTATTATCTGAATAGGTAGCAAACGCAATTCACGTAGGATTGTTATAGATTTGAACATTGTTTATCACATTATGGGAAGCATCCTCTAGATAGAAACCAGCATTTATATTGCTATTGTATATCTGCATATTATTGAAACTATTATACGTAGAGAAGCCAAGTAAAATACCAAAATTGGTATTATTATAAACCTGAGCATTAGTAAACATATTATGATCAGAGGCATCGATATATATTCCATGATCAGCGTTGTTGTATGACATAATATTACTCAATGTATTTCCTGTAGAAGCAGATAGAGCAATTCCATCATTATTATTATATGATTCAATATTGTTAAGTGTATTATTCAAAGATGAATTTACAAAAACTCCACGTAAGTTGTTATCATGTGTCACTAAGCCACTAAAAAGACTATAAGATGATCGATCTGCATGAACTCCTACAAGATTATTATAGGCAAGGACATTATTAAATTTGGTATCAGAAGAAAAGAGGAAATAGATTCCATCATTCGCATTATTATAGGTTCTAATATTGTTCCCCGTAATGTTATTTGAAGATTCAAGATTAATTCCATCATTGCCGTTATTATAGGTTTCTATAGTATCCAGAATATTGTCAGGAGCATCAACTAAATAGATTCCATCATTAGCATTATTATATGTTTGGACATTTATCAATGAACCATTCGTTGCTTGATCTAAGTAAATACCATAATAATCTCCAGAAGTAATTATTCCACTGAGCATATTGCTATCGCTAGCCGAGATATTAATTCCATATTGGATATTATTATAAGATTGCATATTGGTGAGTGAATTATTGTCAGAAGCATCTAGATAAATTCCATTAGCATCAGTATCGTGTATAATGATGTCGTTCGCATAGATATGGTTTGCGTCTACTAGTTGTAAACCATCAATACTGCTACCAGTGATATTATAAATTTCAGTATTGCTTATTTGTCCATAAGATGATCGTTCGATTCTACCACCATAGACGTTGTCATATATTTTATTTTCATTGACGGCAAAATTTGTAGATTGAGTTATATACAATCCAGGGCCACTAGAGCCATTAGTCATTTCCATATTTTCAATAATAACATTGTTTTTGCTATAAACCAAAATAATTTGATCTAACCCAACACCGTCAGAGAGGGTTACTGTACCACTACTAATCAATGCACTACAATTAGCCATTTCTATAGAAGAAGAAACAGTATATGTCCCTGATGCAATAACATAAATTGTATGATCAGCAATCGTCGTTGGTAGTCCTCATGTATATACGACATTCATCCCCGCATCAAGACATGAGGCAGAGGTATATCATGACCAATGATTAGTATATATAGTTCCTCAATCTCCAGTTCCATATAGTGCGTTGATGACATCCTGGGCGGATGGATTACTATTCCAAAAAGAAGCAGATAGATATCCACTAGTAGTTACTCCACTTAAGATTTGACTTATACCAGTAAACATAATAGTATCTACATAATGAGTCGCTCGATTACCATTGGTTCGTATTTGCGCAAAGACAGATTTTGTTCCATGACCTCCTGATAAGAGAAGTCCTGTAGTAAGACTCGTGGTGAATGATCAAGATTTCTCCGTAACAGCATCTCCGAAGAGTCTATAATAAGGATTACTAGATCCTGTAAGAATAATGGTTATCCCAGTATCAGTTGTAGTTGCTCATCCACTGATTACGAAAGCCCCAGTAGTTCTGGTAATATCAGATCAGATAAATTTCGTTGCATCAAAAGTTCATCCAGTTACCAAATTTATTCCACTATAATAAACAGTTTGAATTTGCGTAGGGATGTTGCCACCAAAAGAATATGTATCGGTAAGGGTATGGAGATAATTATTACGTTGTGATCTCATTCAGGTAAGTGTTCAAGTTCGGTCCAACATATAATTACCTGAACTATTAATAGGATTAGTAATGCTATCTCGAGTGAAAACTCCAGTTTGGATAAGAGAACCTGTAGTTCGTCCGAATCATGTATAGGTCATACTTGATCAGGTGGCTAAGATTGTAGAGCTCATTCATCCAAGATTAGTAGTATTGGCAAATATACTATTATCACCATAATATGTTATAGTTGTATTATCAAGATAGGCACCATAGCTATTATTGTAACTGAGAAATTTGTTTAGCACTATATTGCTAGAGTCTCCTACACTCAACCCATAAGTATTATTATAAACAGTAGAATTACTTATCGTATTTTGGTGTGCATAGCCAAATATGGTAATACCAAAGTTATTATTATATACTTGAACATTGTTTACGGTGTTCCTGAGTGAACTCCATATGCTTAATCCACGGAAATTGTTATATGTCTGAGCATTGTTTATTATATTATAATTAGCAGCATTATTTAACCAAATTCCATTGCCGACATTATTATAGGACTGGATATTGGTCAAGGAATTATAATACCCAGCATCGATATAAATTCCATTTCCCGTATTACTATAAGATTGCACATTAGTGATGGAATTATTATCAGAAGCGTTTAACATATAGATTCCATCCATATAATTATCATATGTTTTAATGTGGTTCAATAAGCCACTATGTGATTCAGTGATATAAATACCATAATTGTTATTATAAGCTTGAGTACCAGTAATTATATTGTTGTCAGAGTCAACTCACAAATAGATTCCATAATTAGTATTATCATAGGTTACAATACCAGTCAGAGTATTGTCTGGAGATCGTACGAGAAATACTCCAGCTTGAGCATTCCCAGAAGTTGTAACATTGCTGATGGTACTGCTAGTAGATCCATTTAACGTAAATCCATTATTGTTATTGTTAGTAGATACTATGCTAGATAGATCATTGCCAACACCATTACGTATTTCGACTCCATTAGCATTTTCATAAGCAAATATATTTCCCAAACTATTATCAGAAGAATTGAACATATAAATTCCATCAACAGTATTACTATAAGCCTGAATATTAGTGAGTGAATTATAGTCAGAATTATTTTCCACAAGAATTCCATTTTCAGCATTATTATAAGATTGCACATTGGTGAGTGAATTACCATTAGATGCACTTACATAGATACCTTCCGCCACATTGTCATGAGATATAGCGCCACTAAGTGTGCTTCCTGTAGAGTTAGCTAATACAATCCCAGCATTAGCATTGTTATATGCTGATATGCTATGCAAACTATTGCCAGAAGATGTGCTGATATAAATACCTACACTATCGTTATCATGGAGCTGAACATTGGCAAATGAATTGTCGTTGGATTCGGCAATATCAATCCCAAAATTCCCGTTATGATACGATTGTATATTGGTTAATGAATTGTTGTCAGAAGCATCCAAATAAACTCCATTAGCATCACCATCGTGTATAATGATATCATTCGCATAGATATGGTTTGCGTCTACTAGTTGTAAACCATCAATACTACTACCATTGATATTATAAATTTCAGTATTGCTTATTTGCCCATAAGATGATCGTTCGATTCTACCACCATAGACATTATCGTATATTTTATTTTTATTGACGGCAAAATTTGTAGATTGAGTTATATACAATCCAGGGCCACTAGATCCATTAGTCATTTCCATGTTTTCAATAATAACATTACTTTTATTATAAATAAAAATAATCTGATCTAAGCCCACACCATCAGAGAGGGTTACTGTGCCACTACTAATCAATGCACTACAATTAGCCATTTCTATAGAAGAAGAAACAGTATAGGTTCCTGAATCAATGACGTAAATGGTATTATCGGCAACTATAGTTGGGATCTCTCATGTATACACGACATTCATTCATCCACTCAAACACGTGTTGTAATCATAACCACTCCAATTTTGTGTATATATACTTGCTTCACCACCGCTTCCATACAAGGCTTTGATAATATCTCCTGTTGTAGGAGAGTGTGACCAAAATCCTGAATTCAAAAATTGTGTCTGATTGTTCCATGCAAGGGTCCCTCAGACGTTTCGGTTGGCTGCATCTACTACGACAAATTTCGTTGTCCAAAATCCGATTCCAAGAATCAGAAAAGCTCAGACAAGAAGCCTAGCTAGGAGATGTTTGTGTTGGTTTTTCATAAGAGTGGAGTGATATGATAAATGAGTACACAAAAAGTTTATTCGCTTAATTATATCTAGAATGTCAAATTATGCAAATTTTGAAGGGGAAATTTTACTATACAAAAATGCATAAATCTCATTGAAACATAGCATAAAATAATTACTACTATCACGA
>JAPLUV010000027.1:0-13525 GCA_026397395.1 candidate division SR1 bacterium
TTCCAATCAGGTCCAGAAGCCATTCTCAAGATGTTGCAAAATATTAACGTCGAAGAAGAGATCAAAAAGAGAATCAAGGAATTCCCAAGTATCAAATCAGAAGAACAGAGAAAGAAGGGGATTGCACTTATTAAATTATTAATCAATCTTCACGTATCTGGAGTCAAACCAGAAAATATGGTCATCAAGAAGTTGCCCGTTATTCCACCAGATCTGAGACCAGTGGTACAGTTGGAAGGAGGAAAGTTCGCATCATCAGATGTAAACCTATTCTACAGACGTGTACTGATGAGAAATATCAGGCTCAAGAAAATGATCCAGGTTGGTATGCCTGATGTCGTTAAGAAGAATGAAATTAGACTACTTCAAGAAGCAGTTAATAATCTGCTTGTAGGAGAAAAAGCCAGTGCTGCAGGTGCAGGAGCAGGTATCAAAGTATTCAAATCACTTTCAGATATGTTATCAGGTAAAGAAGGAATCTTTAGAAAGAACCTGCTTGGAAAGAGAGTAGATTACTCTGGAAGATCTATCATTACCGTAGGTCCAGATTTGAAATTGGATGAATGCGGATTGCCAATCTATATTGCAGTCAAAATGTTCACGCCATTTATCATCGGTAAATTAATTGAGAAAAAAATAGTCTACACGCCAAAGCAAGCAGAGAAACTGATCAAAGAAGAATCTCCATTGGCACTTAAATTTTTGGAAGAAGTTATCAAAGATAAATATGTCTTACTCAATCGTGCGCCAACATTGCACAGACTTTCTATCGAAGCATTCAAGATCAAACTGATGCCAGGTAAGACCATAAGAATCCATCCTCTTGTGTGTCCTTCATTCAACGCCGATTTCGATGGAGATCAGATGGCGGTACATTTACCAATTTCTGATGAAGCACAAAGAGAAGCGAAAGAACTTATTGCATCTGACAAAAATATTTTGAAACCAGGATCAGGGGATCCTACTATTACACATTCACAAGATATGGTACTTGGTATCTATTATCTTACAGATTACTACGATTTGAGGTTGCCAGAAAATAAATCAGAAGAAGAGCGAGCAGAAAAAAATCCACTTGTGGGAATGTTTGCAAGTATGGATTTAGTGCTTGAATCACACGCAAATGGAAACCTTCATATCAAAGACAAAATTATTCTGGTCTTCAACAACGAACCTATTACTACCACCGTTGGTAGAGTTATTCTCAATTCTATTTTGCCAGAGAGAATTAGATTTATCAATCACAAAATGAAATCAGGAGATCTCAAGAAAGTACTTTCTCAGATTTTCGATGAATATGATATGCCAACGACAGTACATGTAGCTGATGATATCAAGGATTTATGATTTATGTATGCAACTCTTGCAGGTACAACTATTAATATTTTGGACATGAAAGTACCTAAAGAAAAAGAAGAAGAACTAAGAATTGGAGATTTAAAATCTAATGAAATCTACAAATATTACTTCAAAGGATTCTATTCTGATGATGAAAAACATAGATTAGTAGTTAAACTTTGGACAGAAGTGAAGAAAAAGATCGAAGAAAGTTTGAAGTGAATTACTGGACCTGGACAGGATTTGTATACGATGGTCGATTCCAAAGCGAGAGGTTCACAAACACATATGACACAGATCTCAGGTATGAAAGGACTTGTCGTTAATCCTCAAGGAGAGATTATCGAGTTGCCGATCAAAAATTCTTATGTAGAAGGATTGGCTCCTATTGAATACTTTATCTCTGCCCATGCAGGTAGAAAGGGAAAAGCAGATACCGCGTTGAGAACAGCTGAATCATGATATTTGACCAGAAAACTTTGTGATGCATCTCAAGAAGTGATTGTAAGAAGTCACGATTGTGGTACAGATAAATATATTAGTTTCTCCAAAGAAGATGCAGATATGCAAGGAGAGAATTTCTACAACTTAATCAAAGGAAGATTTTTGGCAGAAGATATTGTCGATGCTCGCAACACTATCATTTTGAGTAAGGGAGAATTGTTGGAAAGAGAAAATATGGCTTTATTAGAAAAAGCAGGTATTACAGAAGTCAAAGCAAGGACGCCATTGATTTGTAAGACAGTTAGTTGAGTGTGTCAAAAATGTTATGGAGTAGATCTTTCTACTAGAAAAATGGTAGAAATAGGAGTCCCTGTAGGTATTATTGCTGCTCAGTCTATCGGAGAACCATCTACTCAGTTGACGCTTGATACCTTCCATGAAGGAGGAGTTGCGAAGTGAGGAGAACAGACAACAGGTATTGATAGAGTTAAACAATTATTTGAAGTGAGAGCACCAAAGACACCAGCAATTATCGCTCCATTTGATGGAACCATTTCTATCTATGAAACTGGTAAGATGAGATATATCAATATCGTTTCAGAATATCAGAAAAAGACCTATGTCATCAAAGATGGCTATACTGCAGAAGTAAGAAAAGGACAAACATTGGCTAAGTGATGAATCTATGCTGGTAAAGCTAAGAGTAAACTCAAGGTCAAAGAAGAAGGAAAAGTATTGGAAACACACAAAGATCGTATCGTTCTTGGAATACAGGAAACAGTTACCAAGCCATTGCTTGGATTGACTCCACTCAAGACCAAAAATGGAGAAGAAATCTTCAAGGGAGAAATATTGACGAACGGAGCTTTGGATGTCAAAGAATACAAAGAAATCGTTGGAGATGTATTGACTCAGAGATATATTATTAGAGAAGTGAAGAAAGTATATTCAGCACAAGGACAAGATTTGAATGACAAGCATATTGAAGTAGTTATCAAACAGTTATTCTCCAAAGTATTTGTAGAAGATTCTGGAGAATCTAGCTTCATACCAGGAACTTATGCTAAATACGAAGACTTTGTTAAAGTGAATGAACAGCTCGAAGCAGAAGGTAAAAAACAGGCTAAAGGTAAGAGATTGGCACTTGGATTGACAAATATTGCTAAGGAAACAGATTCCTGGCTATCAGCAGCTTCATTCCAGGAAACAATTAGAGTTATGGTATCAGCTTCGCTCAAAGGATCAATTGATGAACTTTCTGACCTGAAATCCAACGTTATTATCGGTAGATTATTGCCAGTCGGTGAAATCTATAGAAAAGACCATGGTATCGAATAAAAAGCTTGAAATGACCTAGCTAATCATTATATAGAACTTCGCACAATCAAAAGTTTGTGTTATTCGTTATTTGTTATTCGTTATTGGGAGGTTCAAAAGACCAAATATACGAGTATACAAATACACAAATATACTATTTCATCATTTCAACAATTTATCATTTTATCAATAATAAGCAAATGGCACACAAAAAGGCCGGTGGATCGGCAAAAAACCTTAGGGATTCTAATGCGAAGTATCGTGGCGTGAAGCTATTCGGCGGACAACAAGTTATCGCTGGCAACATTATCCTCCAACAAAAGGGTTCCAAATACGAATGTGGTAAAAATACCTATTTAGGGAATGATTTTTCTATCCATGCAGAAACAGATGGTGTAGTAGCATTCAAAACCAAAAAATTCACAAGATTTGATGGAAGAAAATACACTAAGACAGTAGTTGAAGTAGTAGTAGCAGAATAATCCAATAGATTTACTTTATAGCAATTGAACCAATGACAATCGGACCAAAAAAGAAGATCTCCCAATCGCAAGGCCGCAAAAGGCATTCTACCTGGGAAGGATTAAATATCAGAAGACTCAAAGAAACTTACCAATTAGGTAAGTGTGCAAACTGTGGAGCTCAGAAGCTTTCTCACAGAGTTTGTCCTGTCTGTGGATATTACAAAGGGAAACAAGTCATTACGATCAAATCTAAGTCAAAAGATAAAGTAGTAAACGCATAATTTTTCCATTCCTGCTTAGGCAGAGACGAAGCTGATCTTTAGTTCCTTATGGTATTGCATGGATATTAGAGCGAGAATCAATGCGAGAAAGATAGTCTTATCTTATCTGTATCAGCATTGTTTTTTTCGTAATTTAGCAACCAAACCTCTGATGATCACCGACGCATTGTTCGCTGATTACATTTTCAAAACAGACAACGAAATGTATGATACCGCAAAAGATGTACTGAAGGAAAAATTTACCCAGCATGAATATCTTACTACTGCAGAAGAGTTAAAAGAATTCACGGATATGTTTTTCGACAATCGAACAGCAGAAGATATGGAATTTGATTACATTACCGCAGTAGCATTAGCAATGCCAAAATATGAACAAGAGCTCAGAGATCAAGTAAGTAAGCTCGCTACCTCATTTAGCTATGAAGAGATGGATACCATGGATCAGGCCATTTTCCTCTTGTGATATGTGGAATGGAAAGTACTCGATACGCCCAAAGAAGTACTGCTCAATGAAATGATCGAACTCGCCAAAAGATACTCCGATGACGGAGCTCCAAGATTATTAAATGGCATTATGCATAAGATTTTCACTCCAGAAATAGAATAAAGCTTATCTTCGGATAAGTTTTTTTTAAAAATAAATCGCTGACCAAAGAAGCCAGCGAGTTATTATGGTAGTGTGAAACCGTAACTAAAAAATAGGTCCGATTTCGTCATTGAGTTTTCTAATCTCACCAACACATATTTCTGCGTAATTAGCTGGTGCTTCTCCCTTTCCCCAAGGGTGGGTGACTCCTGAGCTGGAATTGATTCGTGCAAGGTAAAGCGGATATCCCACTTTGCGAAGAATATTAGCTACTTCTTTTGCACTGCCTCCTTGTTTCCCAACACCAGGTATCAACATAGGAATATTGTGCTTAGCAAACATACTTGCTAAGACTTCAAGTTCATCGAGACTGGTTGCACCGACTACTGCGCCAAGTCCAGGATATCCTTTGGACCAGTCAATAATTTTGCTTGCTACAGCCTGATATAACCTTCTTCCATCTTTTAATTCTAATCCTTGGAAATCTTCTGCTCCCGGATTAGATGTGCGACATAGTGCATAAACACCTTTGTCGTGAGTAATACAGTAATTTGCAAATGGAGAAATACTATCAAATCCCATATATGCATGCACGGTCGTGGCATCTACCATAAATTCTTCGAATATCTCATATGCATAATTATCCGAAGATGTAGCAATATCGCCCCTTTTGGCATCCAAATTGATTATAGCATGAGGAAAAGCTTCCTGTACCATAACCATTATTCCTGTTAATGTGTCATCTCCAACATGACTACCGAATCTGTACACATTATTTCTGGCATAGAAGCCTTCGTTTGGTTTGAACATACTGACTTGCACACTCTGTTTTCTCATCTCACTAAATATTTCTTCGAGATAGACTTTAAACCCACGAATTCCTCCTTCCTTGTGAAGTAGAGGCAAAGCATTGATGTTAGGGTCTAATCCCATACAGACAATGCTCCCTGTTTTTTGAGCTGAATCTTTTAATCTTTCTAAATAGTTCATAAATTTTTACTCCTTTTACTTTAATTTTTAGTGATGTTAATTAATAATTGTTTTTACTTTTCAATTTTTGGGAAGCCATTTTTCTCTCCCCATTCAAATGGTTTTTCACTCCAGTCTTTTAGCATTCTTACCTGATCAATGGTCAGATATTTTGCAAGCATTGCTTCTTTGAGGAGCATTGGATAGGTAATAAGTGATTGAACTTTGCATGGTGGTGTGAGGTCAGCAAAAAGTTTTTGAGCTTCCGGAAATCCATAATTAAATATGGAGACGCAAGAATAAACATTCCCATTAGCGTCTTGTACAGCTTGCACAGCATTCGCAGAACTGTTCCCAGTAGAGATTAAATCTTCTACAACAACAACTTTTGCTCCTTGAAAGTCTTTATCAGAAGGCAAACCTTCAATACGGTTTTTTAATCCATGGTCCTTGGGTTTGTCTCTAATATATCCATAAGGAAGTTCAAGTTTATCAGCCAGTGATTCTCCCCAAGGGATCCCTGCCGACATTGTGCCAGCAATCCATTCGGGCTGAATACCTTCGTTACTCAATAAACATTGTAATCCTCTTATTACCATCTTCCTAGTTTCAGGATAAGCCAATAACATACGATTATCATTGTATATTGGCATACGATACCCAGAAGCCCAGGTAAATGGCTCAGTAGGATTGATCTTGATAGCTCCAATTCCAAGAGCTGCTTTGATTATTTCTCGTTGTAAAAAATCCAACGGAACATCTTCATAATTTTTCATAAGCGTTTTTCTTTAAGTTTTATTAATATTTGTTACATGATTTTATTTGAATACACCATATATAAAGAATACGTGAAATAAGTCAAGTCTTTCAATTTATAGAAAAACCCCATCCAATGAACTGGAAAGAGTCTTCTTTTTATAAGAAAATTTTTACTTAGGATTATTTTTATTGATAAATGCTTTGATTGCATCAAGCGTTGTATAGTACTTGATATTCATCAAGAGATACGACATATATCATCTATTCGTTTTATATATTTTATAGACCTTACCATTTGGCGCAGTATAAGTTACTGGTGTAAAGGTTGGATCTACCACATGACTCCAGATAGGGAATGGAGGATTTTTCCCATCCAAATATTTACGAAGAAGGACGAGCGTTCCAAAGTATTTTTTCACAGAGAATTCTGCTGACGTGTATCATCAGGTTTCGTGTTGGATGGTATAGACCTTGCCATTTGGCGCTATGTGTTTCGTCGGATCCGTGTTGTTGAAATATCGGTTTCCACCAACTGTAGTCGATACATGACAGTCGCCAGGGTTTTTGTTATCTATATATCTTCACAAAGCATTACGATTGCTAAAATAAGTCGCTACTTTAAAATTAGGAGAAGTATAAGCAACTTTGCCTGTATCGTAACTAACGAGATATACCTTACAGTTTGGTGCTATATAACCAGTAGTATCGATTTCTGTCCCATTGGTATCTTGTAAATTATTATCTAGGAGATCATAAAGATATTGAAGATTGCAATCATTCGTGAGATCAATTTGGTCTTGGAGCATACTTCTCATCGTGTAGAGGAATTCATCATATCTATTTTGATCTCAAGTAACATATTGTGCTACAAGATTATTATAAATAATTTGAATAGTTCCCCTATCCTGTGAAGACAAAGTACAAGAATTTGCATCAGGAGACGTAGTTACAACATAATCAGTAGTTCTATTGGCTACGGTTAATGTGCTTATTTCAGACTCATCTCGGTTGTGTGAAGAAGTAAGTTTGATAGCAATTTTATCACCATTCTGGACATAGGTGGCTTGTCACTTATTTATCCCATTCTTGTATATCGTTCAGGTATCGACGCTTGCATAAGCCATACCATAGGTTCTTAAACCAGCAATAAGTATCTCATTAGAGGTATATTCGGTATGCAATGCAGCATATGTTCTTTCATCAAAGAAGAAATTTTCATCATCGATAGCAAAGAAATATCCTTGGCTACTTCGTGTTGAACTAAGTCATACATTATCAATGGTTCTTATCTTTCGATAGAAGTCTCACGTCGTTTCAGTGAAATTATTTGGAGAGAAACTGGTTCCTGTGGTTACTACAAATCCCGTAGCAATAATATCTATGAAATTATAATCTGCTGCAATAACATATTCATAGCCGCTAATACCAGCTCCGGAATCGTAAGATCCTGTTTGTTCAAATATAACATAAAAAACTTCATCACTATTTTCAGGATAGAGGAGAATTGGTATCGTAGGAGCAGTAGCATCAATGTGTACAGTATATGGAGAAATTAATGGCATAGCAATGCCACTGAGTTCAGCATAGGCACAGAAATATTTTCCATTATATTGTTCTCCACTAATCGTAATCGCACCACTATATAACGTTGTGCCGGAACTCGTACAATCGCCAGGATTGGTAATGAATTTATATACTACAGGAGAAGTATTCCCGCTTGCTATTACAGCAATGGTATCGCTTGCTACCACACCAGAAGCTATAGGATCACTGAAACTAAGAATAGGAGAAGAGGTATCAGGTATAGTTCGTACCGTAAAACTACCCGTGCCATTACCTATAGTAATCAGAGCGGTTACTCCGCTGGTATATCAAGATGCACTCAAAATTTCTGCTAAGAGTTGATTGCCAGAATACACCATTCCTGTACTGCCAGATGATACTAGACTTCCTCATGAATAGATAGCGATTCGTCCTGTATTGATGGTTGCCAAGACGCCGATATCGATATTACTTACGGTGACCATACTTCATGTATATGTATGAAGCGAAGATCAGATAATATTTGCGAAAGCGAATGAGCCTGTACTTGGAGTAATATCTGGTCATTTTGTTTGTAAGATAATCGTTGCGATAGGACTGTTATTTGCCAAAAGTGTTCATGTTTCTATAGCAGCAAGTGTTCCTGAACTCATCATAGCAATCTGAATCGTATCGCCGTTTATTACTGTTCATGTTTGGCCGACACCAGATCAATTGATAATAAGATATCCTGTGCTTGTACTAGGATTCATAAGAAGTGAAACAGCTACCGTAGTATTAATCACTCCAGCAGTATAGACATTAGTTGTATAGAGCGTGTTTGGTTCTATAATTCATGTGCCAAATGAAAAGCTAACACCTTCCAAAACATTGTCCCATATAGCAAATATTTCTGCAACATATTTACCTGAATCATATTGCATAGGAATTGCTTGTATCGTATTGTTTGTGGTATAACGGTAGGGCAGTGTTTGTTTGTAAATATCTGCACCAAAAGTATAATTGATCGAAGTAACGAGTCCACTAAATACAGAATAATCCAACCCCGTAAGCATACATCCGCTCAAAGTATTCAGCAAAGATGTTGTAGTGCCAGAAAGTGTAGGATTAGTTACATAGCTACAATTCATTAGGTTAGATCAGAGCGTAAGCGTGCCAGCAGTAAATGGAGATGTATTAGTATCGTTAAGATAACCATCGTTCGCATCAGTTCATTCCAAGTCAGCTCAGTTATTGAATAATTTCAATGCTCCATTGTAACTATTGCTATTTGAATTTAATGCTACCTTGATACCGGTCGTATTGTTATATACTTGTATATCATTGAAAATATTGCCAGAAGAATTTTTCAATAAAATCCCATACTGACTATTGTTATAAATCATTGCTCTGTTGATAATATTTTCTTTCGTAGTAAGATCGCCGTAGATACCTACAAGATTATTAAATGATTGGAAATTATTCATCGCATTTCTATTGGATCCATTAGCAAATCGAATACCATATCCAGAATTATTCCATGCCATAGAATTGTTGATCACGTTGTGGTGAGAAACAAGATAGAGATACATACCAGCCTCTCCATTATCATATACTTGAGTATTGATAATTGTATTGTGATGTGATCACGCTCCGAGAAAAATACCATACTGTCTTTGATTGTAAGATTGTACTTGATTGATAGTAGTATTCCAAGTCGCACCAGCGAAGCTTACACCGGCATTACTCATGCCGTTTACACTTCCATTAGCAAGATATTTACCATCCAATTTAACATTTTCTATAATAAGATTGCGCTTGTCCGTAGCGGAGATAAGATTGGTAACGTTGGCATTATGTTTGTCGATGCGAACATCGCCAGAACCAATAAGAGCAATACAATTTCCACCAAAGGTAAAACCATTGCCAGGATTGGTAAAGGTATATTCTCCAGAGTTTAAAACATAGATGGTATGTGATTGGAGCGTATAAGGAGTATAATTTCCAGAGTTAAGCGTAACGATTTGAAATGCTCCTATCGTACATCCATTTCCAGATCGGTTTTGTGTATACATCGAACCGGAACCAAAATATTGATTGACAAACGAGAGCTGAGGAGTAGAAAAAACGGGATCTGTTTCAGCAATATATTTTGATGGAGTATAATCAGCACCATCACTTCCATATGTGGTCAACACTCCAGAGAGATAGTAGACAGGTTGCTCTTGTTTCAACATATGTAAGCCAAAGAGATATCTAAGCTCAGTAGAAAAATTGTATGCAAGGATTCCTCTCTGCGTCGTCCAGGTAAAGATACTTCAGGTAAAGAACGCATCGTTATTTGGAGAAAGAGGATTGGTTACTCGATCGTAATCAGTAGTTTCCGTTCATACAGTAATTGCACCAGCAGATCGTCCAAGTGATGAAGGAACTGATCAAGTAGTAGAAAATGATCCTGCTCCAGTAAAATCATAGGCCGTGTTATCAAAAAAGTTAACAGCTCCAAATGCTGATAATGTATCCAATAGGGTAGACCCACGGGTATTGTTATAGATATTTGTTCCATTGATAATTCATGTAGAGACAATCACAGCTCAGGTCATGTTATTGTAAATCGCGCTTGCATGGATTGTTAATCATGGCGCATAGAATGCTACGATTCCATATTGATTATTAAAAATTTGAGAGTTGTTGATAGTAGCCCATTGCTCGTTATTGATAGAAATACCATACAAATTATTATAAGACATAACATTATTTATTACCGTTCCCATAGAGTTTACAATAACGATACCAGCAGTGGTGTTATAGGTTTGACTCTCAGCTATCATAAGCGAATGGGAAACTGATGAGACGATGGCATTCGTTGTATTATGGATACGGAGATTATGTAATGTTGTATTATTCGTATGATCCATGGTTACGCCAACACCAGAGAGATTAAGATTATCCATAATGACATATTGTTTGGATGTCGCTCCAATTCGTTGCGTAGTCCCTTTGATAATAACTTCACCACGGCCAATAAGTGCACTACAATTAGCTAAGTTGATATTCTGTGTGAGGGTATATGTTCATGAATTGATAAGGTAAATAGTATTTGGGGCAGCATTTCATCCAGTAAATCCAGCAGGAACAGTCACGACATTCGTTGCAAGACAGCTTCAAGTCCATGTTCTTGTATAGGCAGTATTGGCAGGAGTCCCATCTCCTCGTAGAGAATAAATAATATTCCCTGTATTTGGTGTAGCATTTCGGAAATCTTGATTGATGAAATTACCTCGTTGTCGATTGGCTTCTGTATGAATATTTCCCAAACCAAACATAAGTATCGCAGAAAAAACCACAGCAAAAACTGAAAAAACAACCACGTGAAGACGTCTTTTTCTTTGGATGGATGGACTGTTTTCGTAGGTACTTTCCATATCGGCTTCTTGAGTATAAAGTTTGAAACTAGGAGGTCTTTTCTCCCATCTAAGTTCTAAGCTCTAAGTTCTACTATAAGTATACTCCATAAGCCTATTTTTGCCAAAAAATACTTCTCCATAGTTAACATTGAGTTGACTTACATAGATAAATATATATAAAATAGTAAATGAGTGCTGATCTCATTGTATATATTCTACAAAAACGTAGAATTAAGCCGATTTTTGTCGATATATACGCATAGAGGACAAATCTCGTCCAATAAAAAAACAAAAAAATATAAATAAAAATAAAAACAGAAGACCAAAATTAGAGAGCGAAATACCAAAGCGCTCATGCCATATCTAAAGTGCCCGCTGAAGCACTCCCCAATAAATACTTCAGTCCTGTCTTTTATATGCACAGGCTATAAAGCTACTTAGCAACTAGCAATATAGAAAATGATATAAAGAATAAACATCAAAAAACACAAAAAATTTGTTATTATGAAAAAAACTTACGCGTTTATAGCTATCACACTAATCGTGATAGGTATGTTCTTTGCAAATATTACGCAAGGACAAGTGTATTTTACAATTAATTTGGATACAGTACCACAACCACCACCAACGGTTTATTATGGGGTCTGTCCAAGCAACTATGATTATCTTGTGCTTATTGCTCCTACGGGTGCTACGAATCCACAGTGGGTACCTGGAAATATTTACAATGATAGTTTAATATTGCCAAATACGTATCAAGGAGAGATAAAATTGTTCTACGACCAAGGAATAAGGTTTTTACACATTGATTCAGTTGCTCTTCCTACAGAGCCTATCTTTGCGGATAGTTCAGTTTGTGGCTTGACTACTATTAATCTAGATGCTGAAAATTATCCCCCCATGGGATACACTCATTATCTATGGTCAACAGGAGCAATAACTCAAACAGCAAACGTAGGAGTTGGCACCTATACCGTGACGGTAAGTAATGCTTGTGGATTTGTTACCCATACAGCAACCATTAGTAGCAATACTCCAAATCCAGCTAATATCGGTCCCGATAAAGCAACTTGTTTAAATAGCCCTATTTCCCTAACAAGTAATAATACCAATGTCGTTGCGTATATGTGGTCAACAACAGAAACTACTTCTAGCATCACCGTATCTCAGCCAGGAGATTATGCAGTCACTACAACAGACAATACTGGTTGTATAAGTGCAGATACGATGTATTTGACTGTACGTGCTCCTTATAATCAGCAAGAGTTATGTATGGCAGGGGTTGATACCATCACGTTCAAAAACGAGCTAGGATGGGCACAACATCTAAATGAAGGAATCGATAGTATAGAAATACAAAAAGAAATATCTCTTAATGTATGGCAAACTATTGGTATTGTGCCAAATACAGTCGATACTTTTTTGGATTTAGGTAGCACTCCACAGACCAACGGTGCTTCATACAGAATCCTCGTGGTAGATAGTTGTGGTAATCGATCTCAACCATCGAAGTATCATACTACGATAACCCTTATAACGAGTTATACGCCAGGGCCAAACGTCATGGGATTCTCTTGGTCACATTATATGATTAACGATACCTTAGTTGCTCCTACCTATACTATCTATGGAGTAGATCCAATTGGGACAATACATACTATTACAACAGTTCCAGGCAATCTAAATTATTATAATTGGAATACTCCCAATTTGAGCTATATAAGTTTTTTTGTTGGTTTTACGCTAAATTGCGGAGCTAAGGTGAATCATTTGGTACGCTCAAATTATACTGGCAATCCTGCGGGTATTCATGAGAACCCATTGAACGATGTGATTAAAGTATATCCCACACCAACATCTGGCCCCATCACTATTATGACAGAGTTAATAATTCAAGACATTAGACTGTACAATGAATTAGGACAAGAATTCTTGATTCCTAAAGAAAAAACGTTTAATATCCCTTACCATGGACTTTTCTTTTTACACATTACTACCAATAAAGGAATATTAGTAAAACAGATTATTATCCAATAGAATTATTTCTATACATATAAAATCCCTGAGATATTTTGCTCAGGGATTTTGTTATTAAGATAATAAACTAGAAATCATGCGATCTCATACGTAAATAATGAAATTTAATATTTGTTCAAGAATCCATACATTGAACTCTTATTGCATATCCCTTTGGTAAATAAATAGTATTGCCATGTTCTGGTTCTCCAGTATATCAAACTTGAGCAACATGATTTCATGCGTTATCTACATAGCTCATATAAAAATTATTTGTACCAGTAGGTGAATCATCTGAAACAAGGTATACAACATCTCTTCGAGCTACAGATGATAAAGTTGTTCATTCATAACTATCTCCTAGATAATGAGATTGTCCAACACTAGTACAGGCAGTTGATAGAGCTTCGGGAAGAACCATTC
>JAPLUV010000027.1:13532-86879 GCA_026397395.1 candidate division SR1 bacterium
GAAGAACCATTCTAAATATACTATATGAATCTATGGTATCAATCTTTCCTGTCCCGTTTACATCTAATGGAGCCGAAGGAGTAGCTGTTCCAATGCCCACTCGTCATAAAGAGGTGATTGCAAATTTACTATCAAAGATATTTAATTTTACTCGATAATTATATCCAAGACTTGGGAGTGTTCTACATCCATAAAAGTTTCCACCACTATAGGTGATTGTTCATACATTAGTACAAGCTGACGTCTTTATATTAGTGCCACCAGGATTGCCAGGATCTATGTATAAATCATAAATATCTCCATCACCACCGTCATCATATCGATGATCATAGCATCATAATGATCAGGTATATAATATATATGGATCAACATTACACTCCTCATCAGTGCTGCTCGTATCACATGAACAGGGAGGAATTCATACAGGAACAGTGTAAGAGAAAGTATTATACTGATATATATAATATTGCCCATAATAATACGAAGAAGTATTTGCTACTTTTACTCATCCTGCTACTTCTAATTTTTCAGATGGGCTACTTGTCCCAATACCTACATTACCTCAAGCAGTCACTGTTAATCTTTGCGTACCACTGGTATATAATGCAATAGGAAAGGCCTCTAGTGTATAGAGAGAAAGTTGATTTCATAATCATAGAGACTGTAAAACCCCCATTCCCCAATCCATTCCATTGACAGATTGATGTCCACCAAAAAGACTATTCCCTGAGTCTGCTCTAGCGACAAGATGGTTGGTAGTAATGATTTCAATCTTTCATCAATTAACTAACATGTTTCATCCAGATATTTCTAAGGCTTCTGATGGAGTATCAATGCCAATGCCTACAGCACTAGCAGTAACATTTCCAACAGCAGAGATGTTTGCATCGGAATAAATATTTCATCCAGCTGTAATATGTGATCAAGCATGGATGCTACTATCATTATATATCTGTCCGATAGCATAAATATTTCCACTAACCTCTAGAGCCGCATTAGGGTTACTCGTACCGATACCTACATTACCTCAAGTAGTAATAAGTATTCCTTTCGTGCTGTTGGTAAGATCAGGCATCAATGCTATAGGATGGCCAGAATTTCAAGCTCCGCCAGCTATGATAAAGAGATTAGCTAAATATCAGATATAAGGAACGTTACTTCACGCAGTTCATCGAAACAATCATCTTCCATCAGCTCATGTCAACAAAATAGACCCGCTGATAGTAAGCTTCGCCGTTGGACTATTGGTTCCGATACCAATTTTTCCCATAAAATAAGCGTCTCCATTGCTTCCATCCAAATCTATTTTTGTAGAAGTAAGATTAGATCCATCTACAGTTAAAATAATATGCTGAATATATTGTACAGCATTGGTTAATGATGTAGAAATTTGGAAAGCCTGTGTAGTAGCCAAAAGTACAGCTGAAGCTCCGAGGAAAAACATAGTCATGTACTTGAAGAAGTACGATCTACGTCTAGGTGTGGAGCTAAGGGATTTGCGAGTAAACATAAGAGAATATTGAAGTGATAAAATCTATATACGGGTATTTTTTAAGGATTAACACTGAGAATATGCCATTCTGGATTTCAACTATAAAGCAAACATCAATAAAAAAGGCCATTATCAAAGACAATAGTTCATAATTTTCAAGTACAAGAACTTCTAGCAGATACATGTATATCGGTCGTAATTCTGATTGCTCATGAAACAGTAAGTGTAGTATCGGGAGTAGTAGTCCCAATCCCAATTTTATTCAAGACATATAAATTTCCTGCTGTACTACTACCAGTTAAAATATTATATCATATCCCAACATCTCAGTTCATCATAGCAACATCTGAACCTAGATAGGTATCCCTATCATTTACCATAAGTCCACAATAAGGATTCGTTGCATCACCACAATCAGGGGTAGATGTGTTAATCCCAATTTTATTTAAGACAAATAAATCTCAAGCTCCAGCAGCATTAATTGTATCATATCCTATACCAGCGACTCAATTCATGATAGAAAAATCTCCGTCGAAATAAGAGTCTTTTTGTTTTACTTCCAATCCACAAGTGTTTGGACTTGATCACCCACACGTAGGAGTTGTTGTATTGATGCCAACTGCACCATTAGGTAGAATAGTAAACTTATTTTGATAGTCATATGTTCATGTAGCAAATGAGACTCCAAAAGTTGTCCCACCATCAATTTTTCGATTGTAATAGGTATGAGGTACGGGATTAGGGTATATAGAGAGTCAAACAAGATCATAATTCAATTGGAGATTCGGTTGATTGGCGGAGAGTGATCCTCCTCAGTGGCTCAATAACGAGTGCGATCAAGCAAGTCTGAGGAAAGTTCCTCAGGTAGATAGAGCATCATTATTATTGTTTCCTATCCATGCATACGTACCTATTTGAAGTTTTTCTGTGGGAACAGCTGTTCCAATCCCTACATTACCTCAAGTAGCAATAACCACATCATATCTAACGCCTCATGAAGTAGTAAAAACTAGTGGTTTATCTAATGACTTTATAAAACCAAAATATCCAAACCAATCTCCTAGTTGTAGTCATCATGTAGTTGTATTACGATCACTTTTGAGCCACATAAATGGTGCAGCATATCCAGCAACCTCAACATTACCTAGTAGGATAGATCAGGTGCTGTCAGTAATTTCGACTTGTGCTCCTGGAGTAACAGCATTTGTTCCAACACCAAGTTTTCCCCCATTAGTTCCATCCAAGAAAACTCCATCAGTTCCGCTAGGAGTTCCATCACTCGTAACAAATATCTGACTAATATATTGTACAGCATTATTTAATGATGTCGTAATATCGAAAGCCTGCGTAGCCAGCATTACAGCTGAAGCTCCGAGGAAAAACATCGTCATGTACTTGAAGAAGTACGATCTGCGTCTAGGTGTGGAGCTAAGGGGTTTGCGAGTAAACATTAGGAGGCTGCTGAAATGTTAAAATACTGAACAATAGTTTGTAAAATATGATGTAGTCGTAGAGTATGTAACTACAATAAGTATATTCCATAAGCTTATTTTTGTCAAAAATATCACTTCATAAGCTCATATTGTGTTGACATATATTTAAAAATATATGCGATATAGAAAAGGGAAAAATCTTAATTTAAAAGCCAAGAATAGTATCTTTATATAAGAAAAAATCCGGCTGCCTAAGCAGAGATCCGGATTATTTTGTAATATAATATTCCATTAAATGGAGTTTACTGACAGTCTACAGAAACATTGTCCATAGTTCTTCGCACATAAACATCGGGATTTGGAGTAGAGTCCAATATACAAACACACACATGATCTTTTCAATCTGCTTGTCCAGGAGAAAAATACATAGTTCAGCGTGCCGCAGCATTACATGTTGGAGCATAATAGTTATAAGGAGTTAATTTGAAGAGATAATTTACCTCTAGATTTGCAGCCCCAGTATTAACTGTATTAATACCAACTTTCCCATTAAGCCCAAGGAAAAGTTGATTGGCATTAGCACCAGAAGCAACTGATGATGATGCAGCTAAATATCAACTATTCACAAATCTAATATTTCAATCAATATTAAACTTGTTACTTGAATTAGTCGTTCATAATCTTAATTTCCCGTTTATAAATTCGAAATTCCCAGCAGAATTATAAAATGCTGCATTTCCAACTTGGTCTATTGACATAAGTTTACTAGGCATCACCGTTCAATCTGAATGTCGGAAAGAAAGCGTTTGATTTCCAACTATTTTCCAATTTTCATTAAAGCTACCTCCACCCAAAGTAGAATTTAACCAATGATAATTTAATTGAATATTTGGTGAATAATCTGGTAATTCCCCAGCAGCATATGTCTTGGAAGCGCTATTAAAAGTCATTACAGGATCAAAACCTCAACCACCAACATCTAATCAATAATCTGTAGGATCATTTCAAAAAATTCTCAAAAAACTTCCTCATGTACCAAGAAGCGGCTCATTGTGTTGTCCTATCCGTGCATATGTTCATACTTGAAATTTCTCTGTTGGAATAGCAGTTCCGATACCAGCATTACCATTCTTTGCCATATAGACCTGATTAGTAGTGGCTCACATTCGTCATCCAGTAGTTAGTGATACATTCCCATTAATTTCCAGTGCCTGCGAGGGAGTATTTGTCCCGATACCGACTTGTCAACTAAAATAAGCATTTCCATTGCTTCCGTCTAGTTCAATAGCTGTAGAAGCAGTATTTGTTCAGTCATTTGTCAAAATAATCTGACTAATATATTGCACTGCATTGTTCAATGAAGTATCAATTTCGAAAGCTTGTGTAGCCAGTATTACAGCTGAAACTCCTAGGAAAAACATCGTCATGTACTTGAAGAAGTACAATCTACGTCTAGGTATTGAGCTAATAGTTTTTCTCGTAAACATGGTGATAGATATAAGATGATAAAGCTATTTTTTCATAATACTTTCATCATCTCAATTTTACCCAGAAAGCGCAAGAAATACAAAAAAACAAGCATTTCCTAAAGGAAAACACTTGCGTTATTAAAAATATATGATATGGCTGGGGGTGGGAAATGACGGGATAATCTTAATTCAATGATGCCTTAGTCGTTCATCTCTTTGAATGTCGTAGATTTCTTGTTGTTTGTGAATTTTTCCATCGACTTCGATTCATAATAATAATTTGGAGCAGTAAAAATCTAAAATAAACGAACCAATCATTTTTTGTCTCAAAAAGACGTACCCTGTTTGCTTTCTTCTTAGTGTATTCCAAAGTACTATTTCGGCATTTGTTTGTTTCTTCCTATTGTCTCTTGCTCGATCTTTGTTTGAAGAATTATATCCAATATATGGTAATCTATTATCCATTTTCCTAAACATAATAATCAGTAGATAATAAAGCAAATTAATTCCTCTCCTTGATAAAGGAGGGGGTAGGGGGAGGATTTGCTTGCTATTTAAATAGTTTGTGAGGAGAGATCACGTTGGATGTATATAAATGTATACTGATCCTACTTCACCGGACGGCGAACTAATAACGCAATCTTCCCCAAAACCGCATGGATTGTAATCGATAAAAAATAGAAAAAAAAGGACAAAGTTAGGACAAATGTACTCAATAACATAAATTAGCTTTCTGAGCAGGCCCTGCCTACCGGCAGGCAGGCCTGAGGGGTAAGCTTTTCGCGCAATCCTGAGAGAAGCGAAGGGCAAAAGTAGGACAATTTGTTTTAGGAGTTTACTCCCGGGAGAAATTCGTTTTAATTGCTCTCAATGAGCCTATTATCACTATTTTTCTCCCGGGAGCTAAGTCATATAAATAAACCAATTCAAGAAAGAAATCTCCCCGTAGAAGAGGAGACTTTTCGTGAAAATATTCAGGTATGTTTTTATTTTTTTACAGGATTATTTCTATTAATATAATCTTCGAGCTCGAGCAAGCTATTGAAGTATTTTACTTTCATTAATCTATAGGACATATATCATCTATTTGTTTTGTAGAGTCTGTATTCCTTACTATTTGGAGCGAGATAGGTGACAGGAGCAAAGCTTGCATCTACGTGATGATCTCGGACGTCTGTAGCTGGATTTTTTCCATCTATATAGTAAGTCATAGTACTGAGATTATCAAAGTATTTACTGCCTACAAATTCTGTTGAGGTAAATCCACCACCCATAGATTGGATATGATAGATCTTTCCATTAGGTGCAACATGGATAGTGTCAGTATTTCTATTATCACTCCATGATACATTACCATAGGTATTGATATGGCAATCTCCTGCATTGTAGAAATCGATATGTCTGATAAGTGTTTCGCGATTGATAAAGAGATATCTATTCTTCATCATAGGTGAATAATAAGCTCTTTCTCCATTGTCATAAGAGATTTGATATGCCTTACAGTTTGGAGCGATATGATTACTCGTATCTACACTCGTAGTATCTAGATCATTGTTGATAAGCTGTAGGAGATATTCCAAACTACAATCTTGACTAATATCTACTTCATCGCCGAGGATACTTTGGAAGGTAGCTAAGAAGTCATTTAAGATACTTGTATTTCCATTATATTGTGTTTTGAGTAAGTCATATACGTTCGAAATTAATTCTTCCTGACTAGTAGTAAGCTGACAACTATTATCTTTGGTTGTAATATTGAATGTTCACGTCAATCCAGCTACGCTAACGGTTGAAGTAACAGTATGATTGTATTGGCTACTAGAAACCATTTCTATTCTCAATGGTGTAGTTGCCGTCACCATACCAGTTGTTCAGATGCCGGTACCATTAACGATAAGCGTTCATAGGTTGACGGAGAGCAGAGTAGGCCCAGTGAGTCATCGTACATAGAAGATTTCTGAACTATAGATGGTATTGAGGTTAGCATTAACAATAGAAGAGAGTGATCAAATGATTTGAATACCAGATCCATATACTCATTGAGCACAGGTGGTTGGACTAATAACGAAGCTTCACGTTGCACTAGTAGATGTATTGCCAACAGCGTCAATCGCTTGTACGATTCGTGTGTAATTACCGAGAACCATATTTTGTGTAAGGAGAGCTACTCCAGTTTGATTAGCAGGAACGGTTGCAGAATAAATGGTTCCTCATGAACTTATGATACTATAACGATATCCGCTTAATCCTACACCAGTATCGCTAGCAGCTGTCCAAGAGAATATACTTGCTCCAGAGCTACAGAGATTGGTGCCAGAGGCAGGAGTAACTAAAGTAGTTGTAGTAGGAGGAATAGTATCTACATATATATATCTTACTCATTCATAGTACGTACAAGCTCCAGTAGTAAATGTACTGTGCAGTGTATTTCGTGCATTTACTTGATTGAGATAGATATGAGAGTTAATTGTTGTTCACGTATAAGAACCAACTAATGGCGTAGTAGTAAAGTTACCTGTGATAGTATATGCTACATTTTCTGTCGCTGAAATATCGATAGTGATACCAGTGGAATTAGAGAAATAGCTTACTCAAGAAGCAAAGATTGCTCCACCACCAGGAATAACATTACCTACAAAACTATTATTACAAGCGCCAGCAGCAGCAACATGTAGACTAACGTTAACACCACATTGAGGTCATACACCATTACCTGTAAGCACTGCACATGTTCATGTATAGTTTCCTACAGCAAGTGTACTACCGCCTGCTCGTGTATAATGATTAGCGGAAGTATATACCGTACCAGAAAGAATAATAGCGTTTCATGATCGGACATCGATAATATATCAAGTGACATTTGTTCCACTACAGGTGAGACTAAAATTTTGTCATTGCGTGACAGTCTGGTCTGATCAGAATCATACACACATGCCAGTAGTTACGACAGATTCTATTTGACAGATATCACTGCATCCGTCTCCATTTGAGGTATTGCCATCGTCACATTGTTCACCAGTTTGTATTGCACCATCTCCACATCGTCACACAAATTGACCTGAGGCTATCTGAGCGATACCACCATAATTATCCCATATCCATCCACTATAGGTACCTCATGTTTTGACAAGGGTATTGGAAAAAGGAGATCCTGATAATAGTGTATTGTGAGTAAAATCATAATTTACTCATGCAATCATTTGCAAAGTAATCCCTGATCGATTATGTTCTATATATCCAAAAATTTCGTTACTTGTTATAGCTGGGTATCATGAGACATTAGTACAGTTGGTATAGAATCCACCACTAAGCGTCATGGTACCATATCAGGTTCCAGCTGTCTGCAAAATAGAAAGACTGCCTGTATCCAAAGGCCAAAGTCTCCATCCTCTCATATTGTTGTAATAGAGTCCTTTGAGATGATAACTACAGTTAATAGACTGAGATCATCCATTGACGGTAATGTTTTCTGGTGTACTAAGTACTTCTCAGCTTAACCAAAAGATAAGTCAAGCATAGTCATTACCTCATTGGTTGAAGTGTACCGTAGAAACATTTCCTGTAGTAAAGCCCATTGATCCAAACATTGTTGGTAATGTTGCTTCCAGAGGGAGTAGGGTAGCAAAAAGAGATGAGAATAAACTCACCATACTTCCTAGGATAAAAACACTGGCCAATATGGCTTTGTGTCTATACTGTAGTTTCTTGTAATGACGTTTGAAATGTCAGATCATAGCAATGAGATTAGATACATAAAGTACATAATATACATACTCAAGTATATTCCCGTAGCAGAAATAATCAAAAAAAACCCATATAGGGCTAAGAATGGGATTGACAGAAGTATATATTATAGTATAATATGCTATACGCAGATTTACTCAGAGGTTTCCCTGTTTTCATATAGGTTTTCTTCGTTATCTTGGATGACTGGAGTTTCCTCTATGTCTTGTGCTTCATAGTCAAAAGACTTCCAGGTAGGAAGATCTGTATAGGGACTTATGTCATCGAGATACGAGTGAATCATGTGCAGAGGACTATAAACTGGATAAAAGAGGATGAAACAATCCAGGAATATTCCCTTCATCTGAGATAGTGAATAATTTTTCTTCCAATGCAACCCAATCTTCATGTTTCATCTGAGCACCAATTTCACGGGCAAACATTTCCAGAATGACTGGCAAATCACCTTTCCACATATCTAAACTTTTCTTCATTCACAAAACGACTTCTTCGTTGGTCCCCACACATTCAAAAGGCTTTATTCCTTCGATACCGAGCAAAGCTCTGAAGGTGGTCAGCAAAGATTCTTTTTCGTACAGTTCTTCTCCCCAAATAGTTTTTGCCTGATCTGCTGTCACGAATGGTCTCAATATTGCATAGACGAATGCACATTTGGGACAGCTGTTACATCGACGAAAATTATTTTTCGCCTTCAATCAGATCTTCGTTAGACTCTCTTCTAGGATTTTAAAATTAGTATTACAACTACTAAAGACATCAAAATATTGTGGATATTGTGCAAACAATTCCGCTATTTTTATCTCATACATTCACCTCAACAAGCTGAAATATGTCACATCATTCGTAATGGCATGCTGCAAATATTCAGCAAATGCAAGCTCGAAATCTAGACTCTTGCTTCGCTGATGATTAATTTCTATGCCATCCATGATCGTATTTCACTCGCTTGCGCTTTTTTCATTCGACATTACGATAAAATTGTAATCATAGAGATAGGCTGCAGTGACCAATACAAAGGCGATGATTCAAGAAATCGGCACATGACCATTGTAATATCCAGCTTCATTCATCTCAAATAATTTTTCATCCATCGTTCTTTGCATAACCAATCTTGCTGCATCAATTTTTTTACTCACCATCTGATGTAAGGCATAATCCTTACCAAAGGTTGAGGTATAAAAGGGGAGTCCTAGCTTTTTCACAAGTTCTACACTGACTAAACTATCTTTACCTCATCATATCGCAACCATAATCTGCTGACGCGTAGGCGTAAATTGTTTTCACAAAAATGAAAAATCAGCTGCTTCTTTACTATTCACAAACTGACACAATCCCTTGGGTGAAATTTCATTCTTGAAAAAATATTCTCATAATCAGTTTATATAAAATTGATTTCGAAATTTTTTTTGCTCATCATTGAGATATCAATTTTCCACTATAATTTCTTTGGTCGGACATAATTTATAATAACTAATCCCTATCGCCAACGACAAATGAAAAAGCAGATTGCTTATGATAGCAGGATCTGCATTTTGTATTGGCGTAAATTCTTCGCAAGTGAAATTAATTGTTTCAGTAAATTCCACCTCATTATCAAAAGAAAACAAAAAACTTGCCTGCAATGTTTCAGGATTCCACGTATGAGATTTGATGAAAAATGTTTGGAATGTTTTCATACAAATATACTACGAATTTGCTGCAAAAAATCAACCATTTTCACGTACTGTAGTTTTTTGTAAGGAACGGTTTCAAACCATTCCCTACGGAGCTAAGTCTTTTTTCATTGCTTTTTTTCCTCCAAAACGTATCTTTAGTACAGAGTACAGAGTACAGAGTACAGAGTAAACAAGTTTATCATTTCAACACTTTATCACTTTATCATCCCATTCAATGTTCGACTTTTCTGATCTTAGAGACAAAAATATCGCTATTCTCGGCTTTGGACGTGAAGGAAAATCTACGCTGAAATTTCTGATAGACCAGAAAGTAAGTTTCAGAAATATTACTATTCTCGACACCAACAAAGATCTCGATAGTCCAGAAGAAGTCCAGAAAATTACCGGAGATGAACATCTCAAAGATCTTGATCAGTATGATATTATTTTCAAATCCTCGGGAGTTCCAATCACGGAGCAGTTAATCCCACATAAAGAGAAAATCGTGACGCAGGTTCAGATCTTTTTCGATACTTATCCTGGAAAAGTTATTGCTGTGACAGCGAGTAAAGGAAAATCAACAATGACTTCACTAATTTATATGCTGCTCAAAAATGCTGGGTACCAAGTAAAACTTGTCGGCAATATCGGCACACCTGTTTTCGATGAAATAGATATTTGTCCTCCTATTCTTCCCAGTGGTGATCCAGAGTTTTGCCCAGTGCCGGAGAATGATTTCATTGTGATAGAACTTTCTAGTTACATGCTCTACGAGCTCCGCAAAAACAATTTTATTTCTATCTTGGGAACAATTTTCCCTGAGCATTTAGACTGGCATGGTTCATTTGAAAATTATGTAGATGCAAAATTAAATATTTTAAAATGATCAGAAATCAATATCGTCAACCAGGAAACTTTGGAAAAGTTTAATTTAAAAAAAACATACACAAATCTGATTCCTTATGACTTAGGCTCTGCATATGCACGGATGGACTGACATTTCACGATTGGAGACAAAATGATTTTTTCTACCAAAGAGAGAAAAATTCCTGGTGATCATAATCTAGAAAATATTACCGCAGTCATTGCATTAGCTGATACATTAAAAATTTCTATGGATGTCGTCGAAGATACGGTGCGTAATTTCAATGGGCTTCCTCATAGATTACAAGAATTATGAGAGAGTGGATGAATTCGTCGAATCGATGATGCTATTTCTACCACGCCAGAAAGCACTATCGAAGCTATCAAAACCTATGGCGAGCAAATCAATACAATCTTCTTATGATGAACAGATAGAGGATATAATTTCGACAACTTAGTAAAATATATTAAGGAATATAAAATTGCTAACATCGTTTTTTTCCCAGAATCAGGAGAAAGAATTTACGAAGCTATTAAAGAACTAAGCATAGAATGATTGGAAATGTACAAAACAGATGATATGAAAAAAGCAGTAAAATTTGCCTACAAACATACGCAGCAGGGAATGATATGCTTACTTTCTACCGCATCTCCTAGTTATAGCGTTTGGAAAGATTTTGAAGAAAAATGAAATTTGTTTCAGCAATACGTGAAAGAATTAGCTACTGAATAACTCGTCATTCCGGCGTTAAGTTTTGCGGCCCTGCCTACCGGCAGGCAGGCGGAATCTTAATTGTTTTATTCTATTACTTTTTATATGAAAAAATTTTCTTTTGTGCTAGTTTCCGTAATGGTGTTGTTAGGAGTTTGTTCCGCTCACCAACCAAGACTTGAATGGGCAAAAAACAACACTGAAAGCAACCCTATTGTAGTTAGCAATCCAGAAATCTCCCAAGCATTTTACGGTATTTTGTCTGGTCATGCAGATTATTATCAAATCAAGATGGATACCGGATTCGCCTTGTACGTAAATATTGTAGTCCCTGACTTACCTAAACAGAGAAGGGATTTTATCGTGGATATTAGAAAAGAAAGTAGTGCAGTCTCTACAAGATTGGATGGAACGAAATTTCAGCGAAGTGGATTCTATGAAGAGTTCGCTGGTGATCAATATTTTCAGTGACCAGAATTTAAGCGTCAAGTACCAGCTGGCACGTATAACATCATGGTCAGTAACAAAGAAAATCAATGAAAATATTCGCTCGCTATCGGTCAGATAGAAAGTTTTCCTCTAGGAGAATCACTCAAGACATTAGTTGCATTACCAGCACTCAAAATACATTTCTTCAATAAGTCATTCTTTGCTATCTGGCAAGGAAAAATAATCCAATTTCTTAGTTATGGCATACTGTTCCTCATTGCTATCATAACAATCATAATCTTGATTGTAAAAAAGATTCGTCACAGAGCAAAACATACCCATAAAAAAGGCAAAAAATAAGCAAACTAGAAAATATTGACTCTTAGTGGGATTTCCTTATGCTATACAGGTAAAATTAATAGAAGAAAATATGGCAAAAATTCTTGAAATTCTAGATGGCGAATCTCTAGATATCCTTATTAAAACGATTCGTGAAGAAAAAACAGTACAAGTTGCTGTGAACCATGAAAAGGAATACAGATTACACTTTAACGGAAAACCTGTATTTTCATTTGATGGTTGTAGATGTGGTAAGCCTGAACACAATGCTGTTTCTGGAATCTTAGAGCATATAAATAAAGATCCTAATGCAGTTCAGTGGACAAGAAAGCGGGTTGCCTCACTGATTTCCTTCAAACTATGACAAACGTATTTAGACTCTCTTTGCTAATGCACAATTGATTTCAATTGATGTTTAGTAAGGAGAGTCTCTCTTTATAATGAAATATACTAGCTATTGCGTTTCTTTTGCATTTTTCTATACTCTAACTCGATATATTTTTTTTACTAGTAATATTTCCAAATGGCCGATTCGGCGTTAGTGCTTATTGATTATCAGACAGAATGGAGAGATCCTGAATCTGAATTTTATGTAGGCGACCTCGTAGATATCGTCGCAAGAGTAAATTTCCTTATCGATTTCTGTAAAGCAAGAGGCTACAAAATTATTTTCACTAAGCATCTTGAGCCGGAATCACCAGACCACTTTGGGCACAATACCCAGATTATTCCAGAATTAAAATTATCAGAAGCCGATGTGATCATCGTCAAAAATAAAATTAGCCCATTTTACAAGACGGAGCTAGATCAAGAATTAGAATGAATACATAAAGTTGTTGTCTGCGGTATCTTGACCAATCTCTGCGTCAGAAGTTTCATACAAGAAGCCTATGATAGAGATATGAAAGTTACCGTTATCAAAGATTGTTGCGCAGCCAATACTCCAGAGAAACAAGAATATACATTTGCAGATCTCAAAGATACAAGAGAAGAACTAGAATTTATCAACTTTGAAGAATTTGTAGAATAATCGGCAGGATTGCAGAGGATAAAACCAGAAGATCTCAGAGGATAAAAAAACAGATGATTGTTATAATCCAATCTTCTGCTATCTTCAGAAAAAAATCATCCGAATCCTATTTCACAAAGGCCTGAAAATCTTCTAAGCTATCAAACGATTTATATACTGAGGCAAATCTAATGTAGGCTACTAAGTCTACATTTTTTAATGCTTTCAAAACATCATCTCCAATTTCTTTGGAAGGAATTTCTGTTCTATCTGTAGTCCATTCAGATTCCAAATTATTAATCATACTTTCTATTTCTTCATTTTCTATTTTTCTTTTGGCAAACGCAAGCATAAGAGCTCTTTTGAGCTTGTCTCTATCATACAATTGTTTTTCGCCATTTTTTTTGACTACCAGAAGCTCAGTTGTTCCCTTTCTTTCAAAGGTAGTAAATCTATTTTCGCAAAATTCACATTCTCTTCTACGTCTAATACTTCAGCCATTATCGACCACTCTGGAGTCTATAACCTTGGTATCCATATTTTGACATTTAGGGCACTTCATTGTTTTCTTGTAAGTAAATAAAGCAATGGTAATAGTGACTAGAATTAAGAATTAGGGGCTTCGCCTATTAGGAATTAAGATTCTTTTAAAACAAAGTTCCACCATTCCTCACTCTTAATTCATAATTCCTCATTCGTGGCTACTTATTTAGGAATGAGAAATCTCTTATTATAGTAAGTAATGTTCTTCAAGAATCAAGCGAACCAGACGAAGTCTTCGCCACTGCATTTTTTCATAATTTCATCAGCTTGCTTATTTTGTGTGAAGGCAATCCAGTTATCCATGCCTATTCTAAAATATTCTTTATTGTCATCGAGCTCCAATCGTTGCTGGATAATATCTTGAAAGGTGTCAGTAACACGATCTATAACTTGTGAAAATTTCTTGAGATAATACTCATCGAGATGAAGGATCTCTTGGATATATAGTTTGTTCAAAAAATCTCATTGGACATTGCGTTTGCTATTTGCTTGTGATTGTAAATAGGCACGATAGAGAAGAAATCATCGTAGCGTTTCTCTGATTTGTGCTAAGATGCCCAAAATAGCCGCATCAGAATAATTAGCGCTGAGATTGATTTTATTGCCATGAATATCATGATAGGCAGTCTGAGCTACTCGGAAATCTATGTTGTACACATTTTCTTTGATATGAAACAAATCATTTGTGCTAAGATGTTTTTTCAACGAAGCAACAAAAGTATCCTTTACTTGTAAGTGTTGGGCAATACTTCCATACACCGTTTCTATAAATTTAGCTGATTTACTGGTTACCAGATCGGAAACTTGCTTCCCAAGAAGCGCCTTGAAAGCATCGAGAATTCATTTATGTTTCAGATAGATTCTGATGTCTTTGGGGTTGATGTCTTGGAGAATAATGGCGAGAAAATTCTCATCAAATGATTTCAATAAATGTGTATTGGAATAAATATTTTTGCTCGTTGGCTTATTTGGTAAGATGAATTTCTGCTTTCCAGCTCTGACATTATCAGAAGTATATTTATAATAGAATACATTTTTACCATACTGATAGAGGAGTGATCCATAATACATGAGCGTATAATTCTTTTCATCTTTGGTAGTGGATTTCAAAATTTCTTGTACTAGTGGCGCTTTAAATAATCTGAGAAAGTAGTTGTCGCCCCTAGATACTCGCAGTCATCAGATAAGGGTAATATAAAAGTTGAGAATCTTTTCCATCAGTTTAGATTCTTTTTTTATTCTTTCTGGGATTTTGAAACTATCGATATTTTCTACATCTTCACCGATAGAGGACATAAGATCATCTAAATCATCTGTGATATCTTCTTGGTCGGCATCTCTAAATAAGGTAATAATATATTTCTGTACTCCAGCAAAAAACTTTTTTTTGAAATGTCTGTAATCCGTGATGTAAAGCATAAACTCTTCGAGTGGAGATTCGTGTTTGCGAAAACGAACGACGAAGGCATCCAGTATTTTTTTGTCATAGAGTTTTGCAATAATAGACTCTGTAATCAACGACATATCATTTTCCAAAAACAAATATCTCAACAAAATATCAGCAGGTAAGATATGTTGTAATATTTTATTTTCTTTGGCAGAAAATTTTACTTCCGTACTGGTGGCCGATGCATGATCGATAAAATCTTGGAAATCCTGCTTCTTGTCTGATTTCAATTCATCATAAAACAATCGTGCATACATGTCTTTATCATTCGTATTGCGGTGAGCAAATACTTTGTTGCATTCTTGATACATAGCCAACAACACAAAAAATATTTCTGTCTGGTTGAGGATAGTCTTTTTGATCTCCAACAAGAGTTTGGGATCGGCCGTCTCGCCTGTCTGTTGAAATACGAAGGCATAAAAAGAAAAGAAGACATCAATACACCAGTTATAATTTGTTTCTGTATTTTGTGAGGGAAATATTTTGACTCTCGAGATAAACACGAAGTGGAGTAAAAATACGGTATACAGGAAGTTGAGATAATATTCAGGTGGATATTTTCCGAAAATATCTTTGACATACAAGGCAGCTACTAAGCTCATACTATTGGCCATATTTGCTGGCGAAAAAAATCTGTAACCATTGAGACTCGCGGTAGCACAGTAACTATAATACATATCAACATCCTTAGTTTTGACAGGAATATTCTCCCCAAATCATATTTTAAATTCAAAAGGATCCATCGTTACATCAAAAAGATTCAGTTTATAATTTTCTACAATCTTTCTATTGATGACAGAAAAAAATTCTTTCGTCGAAATAAACGAAATAAACATACTCGCAGGATTTACTGACTGACCTACGATATCGTCGGGGAATAAAGATAAAAGAACTCTTTTGAATAGTTGCATATAGGCAGCTTACGCTTCTAAAAGCATTTAAATTGTTCCGAATTATTCCAAAACAATTTATTAATTTTAATTTTTTTAAATTCTAACATTGTTTTGTAAATTAGGAATAATTAGTAAATTCGTAAATTTCGTCTACTTCTTACTAACAAGAGTCACTTTATATATCACGTTATCCCAAGTTTCTCTTGGGTTGATATCTCGCAAAACCATTTCATTTCCTTGTGCGTCTTTTTCTACGCCCTTAAGAACTCCACGTATGCCTGCAAGCGTTCTCACTCAGGCAGTATCTCCAGTAGTACCAGTCATTTTGTCAAAAAGAACTTTGGAAATCTTTTGGAGTTGAAATGTATTGTAAAGACTACCATATCATTGATCTGGGGTAACGGTAATAGTTTTGGTTTTTCCTACTTTCATACCAACTACACCATTATCCAGTCCAGCAATAATTTGTTTAGATCATACAACAAAAGTAGCTCAAGAAGTTTCAAAGCTTGTCCCATCGGGGAATGTACTCGTGTACTGAATAGTTACGGTATCGCCAACCTTTACGTTTAATGCACTGTTACATCAGAAGAGAAATAATGAACTCAGCATAAGTAAACCAAGTATAGAATAAGTTAATTTTTTCATGTGGTGAATATGGTAATGGATAAAAAATAGATGATTAGCTGGGAGTCGGCAGCTGGGAGTTGGCAGGCTGATCTTGCAAACTAAGTTCTGCAAGCTAAGTTCTGCAAGCTATTTGATCTTTTCTCCAAGGAATCTTTGCCAAGACGCCTGCGGCGAAGCAACGAAATTAGGATCAGTGTTTTGTTGCTGTTGTGTCGTAGATTGGACATCACCTGTGCTTGTTTTTTTGCTATTCTCCACAAACTTAATCACATATTCTCAAGGCATGAGCATATTGTTTTCGTGTTGAAGAAAATATTTCGCAAAATCTGATTTCTCGTAATGGACGAGGAAATTTTGGGTAAACATCAGTTCTGCCATTTTACTCTCTCTTTGGATAATCGTGTCTTGGATAGTAGTTTCGATAGAGAGATAATTTACATATACTCTAATCGCGATCATCATTGCGATAAGATCCAAGACAATAAGTCCATATCTGATGCGGTTGGGAAATCTTCTGAGATAATAACGTATTTCTTTCATTACAAAAAACAGATAAAGTCGTGCCTATAATGTGCTATTCTCGGTTGAAAAATCAAGGGAAAAATATAGAAACTAATGTACAAAACCACAGGAATAAATCTAATTATAATGAATTATAATGTGTTGTGACAACAAGTTACACGAAGTACATTACAGTCCTTCCATAGAGGAGGACGTCATTACGCAAAGCATATTACAAGTAAATACTCATTTTACTAAGTTAATTATATCTTCCAGATGCCAATTCACAGGTTACCAGAATATCTTATCAATAGACTCAAAGCCGGAGAAATTGTCGAAAGACCGGCAAGTATTCTCAAAGAATTATTAGAGAATAGTCTAGATGCATGAGCAGATGAAATTATCGTAACAATAAATGACGGAGGAAAAAATCTCATAAGTATCCAAGATAATGGCACAGGAATCGAGCTTTCCGACATGGACTTGCTTTTTGAAAGATATGCAACGTCCAAGATCAATGGCGAGCAAGATTTATATAATCTCCAAAGTTATGGCTTCCGTGGCGAGGCTTTAGCGAGTATCGCAGAAGTAAGCAAAACTTCCGTAATCTCTAAAACTGATTATGCAGAAATTTGAAGCAAATTAACCAAACTAGATGGAAAGACGCATTTAACGCATCAGCCCGTTGGCTTTGCGCATGGAACAATTATTACCGTAGAAGATTTATTTTACAATGTGCCTGCGAGACTTAAGTTTCTCAAATCATCTCAAACTGAATTTTTTTACTGTTACAACTACTTCGTGGACGTAGTCTTGTATCATCACGACAAACACTTCGTCTTCAAAAAAAATGATAAAATAATTTTTGATCTCCCACCAACGGATTCTTTAGCTGAAAGAATGTTAGACGTCTTCAAAAAAGACCGATCCAGCAATCTTCGTGGTATTCTGTATCAGGACGAAAACGTCATGGTTACCTGATTTGTTTCAGACAGTCAGTTACGTTTTTGATCAGCAGAGCATATTAGAATGTATGTAAACACCAGACCAGTTCAGGACAAAATCATCAAGAAAGCATTGATGGACGCTTACCATAGACAAATCCACCCAGGAGAATATCCCTTCGCATTTCTCATGGTCCAAAGCACACCGTGAATGGTAGATGTAAATGTACATCCAAGAAAGTTAGAAGTAAAATTCGCCGATCCAGGCAAGATGTATGAGATTATTTTCCACGCAGTACAAAAAGTATTAAGCGAAAATAAAGTCGCTTCATCATGAATCGCTTTCACCAATACGCAAATTCCTAATACACCAGTAACCAATAACCAATATACTAGTAACCAAAATAACAATAATGAGAGCTTATTTAGTGCTCAGGACATAGATCCATTCGTTCATACGCAAAGAACGTTTGAACATACCGAAACGCCACAATTCCGAAATCAAGAAATCGGTAGCTATACCATTGCAGGACAAATCCGAAATAGATATGTGATATTACAATCTGATGATGCTGTACTTTGAAAAAATGAAAAAAGAAATTGGTGATGGGACAAATTTACATTCGGAATTATTGCTCCAGCCCTTATCTATAGAGATTCACGAGCTACCAAATATTCAAGAAAAAATAGATCAAATTAATGCACTCTGATTTGATTGTTCCTTATTATCAGAAAATAAAATTGTAATCTACGCTGTGCCACAAATCTTCGTCGTATATAGAGTAGATATCGAGCAATTATTTACGCATATTTTTTCACTCGAGCAGATTAATTATGATCATATTTTAGATAAAGTCTTTGCAAGCAAGGCCTGCAAGACATCGATCAAATCATGAGATAAATTATCGTATCAGGAAATGCAACATCTCGTCCAGGAAGGATTTACTGCTATTCCATGAATGTTTGTTTGTCAGCATGGCAGGCCATTTTTCGTCAGGATAGAGAAGGGGAGTGTGGATAAATTATTTGATAGATAAAAAAATCACCCACCTAAGTGAATGATTTTTTCCTTGAAAATATATTATATAATCTCTATCTGATATCCTGTTAATTGCGAAGCTAGCTTTACATTGCTTGCTCACTTTCCAATTGCCAAAGCCTTCTGACTTTCTTCGATAGTAACAATCGCTCTATGATCCAATAATTCTATATGTTGGATTTGTGCAGGTTTTAAGCAATTTTTGATAAGTAAGATAGGATCGTCAGTAAATTCAACGAAATCAATCTTTTCTCCATCAAGCAAGGAAAGTACCGTGTTGATTCTGTCTCCTTTACTTCCTACCATCACACCAACGGGATCAATTTTCTCCTCGTGAGAAGCGACAACAATCTTTGTTCTCTTGCCAGGAATTCTTACAATCTTTTCGATTGTAATGATTCATTCTTCCAATTCTGGGACGATTTTTCTCTTCATCGAGTTCAGGTACGATTTTTCTCAAGATTGCTTCAATATATTCAGTTGTCGATTGGGTAATTTCCAATACAATTCCACCCTGTCCTTTGGATATTTGTTTCAATAGTACAAAAATTTCTTCACCTGGTTCATACATTCTGTTGGGGATTTGACCTTCGGGTTGCAACACGACTGCGGTTCCCTCGATATCGAGGATCACACTATCTGCATGGACTCTAATAACTCTTGCTTTCAATAATTCACCCTGCTTGTTTTGAAACTTCTCATAAAATCTTTCTCTTTCTATTCATTTCAAACTTTGTTTAATCGTCTGAGCGGCTGATTGAGCAGCAATTCTAGAAAGTTCCATTGTTGCTGGCGTGACATCGATCAAAAGTTTCTCTCCAAGTTCAGCATCTTTTCTAATCTTCTTCGCATCTTTCACGCTTACTTGCGTCTCCTCATCTTCGATGACATCGCAAACTTCAAGTTCTTTATAGATTTTTACGCTACCATCGTTCTCGATATTTACTACGATTTCAGATTTTTTAAAATCACCATAATCCTTCTTAAATCCTGACTTAATACCAGCCTTTACAATCTCCAATACTTGATACGGATCAAATTTATAATCGTCCACAAGTTGCATAATGGCAGCTTGGATGCTCTTTCCATCTAGTTTCATCTTATTTTTTGACTAAATAAAAAATAAGCATATTCTACTATGCTCATACCTAAGATAAGGATTTTCAATTAGGATGCAATAGTTTTTCTATAACTAACTAAGGGCGAGGATTTACCTCCGCCCTTAATTGATAATCAAATGATTTGGTTACATACACATTTTTGTTGCCGACATAGTTTCTGTACTTCCTGCAGGGGCACTTTGGATACCTTTAATAACCACATAAAGAGCATATGGCATATTGCTGTTTGTTAGCAAGAACTTGTGATCGTTATTCTGGACTCTATTGATATAGAAACGATATCCAAAGGTAACAGAATCATTGGCCTTATCCTGAAGTTTATCATACAAATATTTGTAAGAATAGACATCAAGATAGACACTTTGGTCACATGCTATAGTATCCAGGTTTTCGCGGAGCGCTAAATCCTTTTTAATATTTGGATTAGAACAAGCACAAAAAGATACGGCAATAATTACTAATAAAAAAAATCGTGTTTTCATGTTTTTAGGTGTTTAGATCTATGTTAATATAATATATATTAGTATTAAAAAGTCAATACGAGAATGTCCTATAAATTTGTCAAGAGATCCGTGATGATGGAGTTAGATACGTCCATGTCAGAGTCAGGAAAATTTTTATATAAAGAAGGGAGCGCTAAAATCGCGCCCCCTATCAATAGCAGTATCAAGCAAGAAGTTTTGATCATCACCTTTTTGTTACAGTGAAGTCAGTAGTGACTGTATCAGGTTTGATATACAACGTATACTGTGCAACCCTTTCCAATCGATACTCAAAGCTTGCATCACCAGAAGAGGAGAACTGATAACTTACTCCAGCAAGGTCAATGTGTGAATCATTACTTTGGTTCTGAAGCCGGTCAAGAATGAACCCAAATTCCTCATGCGTAAACGTACGAGTTTCATAAAAGTCCATTTTATTGACTGTGTTTTGGAAGCTTGTCTCTTTCTCCCTCCTCTCAGATAGCTTACGAGACATAGAAAAGAGGACAGAAAAGGCAAAGAATACGGCAGCTAAAGTTAATAGATTTTTCATGGGTAGTTTTTTTTGTTATTAATACATATATGTAGGCATAAGTCAACCATATGTTCTGTCCCCATATTGCCCAAGGGATCAAGCCTAAGATTAAAATTTTTTTATAAAAAAAGAGGAGCGTTTGCACGCCCCAGAAAGAGATTCAACGGTTGTCACTACTGATTATACTTATCTTGATCAGGCGACCATCGTTTCAAGATTTCAAACCGTCCTGGAATGCTACAGTCGGTTTTGATGAAAAGGGTGTATCGGTCTCCATTTAGCTGATAGTCATAATCGTCAGCAGGAGTACAGCCCCAAAGGGTATATTCTTCTGTTCCACATTGGACTTTGAGATCGGAAACACGACCTATATCGCCTTCCAATTCATGGATCGTGGTTATAAGATTACCATACTCATGATAAGTAAAAATATGGCTACCTCCATTTTGCATTTCATCGAGAATTCTTTGCATTTCCCGGTTTCTCTTGTATTCTGTGCATCCAGTACATATTGCCAGAGACAGAACGATTAAAAATAAAAGTTGTTTTTTCATAAAAAGTGATTTTGCATTATATTTAGAATAATACTATAAATAAGTAAGGAAAAAAGTCAACAAAAGATTATCCTACAAATTTTTCAACACATCCGTGATAATGGAATTAGATACGTCCATGCCAGAGTCAGTTAAGCTTAGTTTTGTTCAGTCAAAGTTTACTAATCCTGCTTTCACAAAATCCGCAATCAGCAATCCGTAATTTACAATCAGGCAATCCTTATATTTTGAAATATCACTAATGCCTTCAGCAGTTCTTAATTTCAAGAAAAATGATTCTATCAAAATATCTTTTTCATTCAGGGAAATAACAGAGGAGTCGTCCTTTCGTTCACCTTTCAGATATGTTTCCAGACTATTCGTATTGGTTCGACGCATAGCGTGTGCTAATTGTGTCATCCTGAGAGAATCGAAGGATATATTCGGTTTATTATATTCTTCGCTTTGCTCAGAATGACAAACTTTTGGATGACAAACAATAAAAGATGAAGCCGAGACTCACAAGCCTAAATAATTTTCCATATTTCGATATACCATATTGTGAATACTTGCACATCATCTTCTACAGAAATTAGAAATCTCATATCTCTGGTATCCGAAGTTACTGATCTTCTTTTTTAGTATTTCAAATTCTTTCATAATGAGCTCGTCATTATCGTGTCATTGCGAACGAAGTGAAGCAATCTCAGTGTTAGGATGGATTCCTTCGCTTTGCTCGGAATGACGAGCGAGTTCATTGTACCATTTTGAATTTTCATGTAATTCTAAGGTGTATAATGAAAAACTTTCTGCAAACTGACTTTGGACGAATTTCGTAAAAAAGTTTATTCTCGTATCGTCTCGTAATTTTCCGTTCGGTTTAAACTTACCGAAGGCGATGAAATCAAAATTAAAAACATTATTCTCTTGTTTGAGATCTCTCAATCATCTCAGAAATTGCGTCATACCTACGAAATTATATGGCCTGCCAGCTCGTTTCAAAACCGCATCATCCAAACTTTGGATCCCAAAACTAAATCTTATTCTAGGAAATTGTTTATATTCTTTATTTAGTCTTTTTATCAGATCATAAATCTGATCCATCGGATACGGATTAAACTCCAAACTGAGTTCGGCGAGATTTTCTACGTTTCGCCTCGTAGTACTACGAGGTTCTGTCTCCTGTATTTTTTGTATAATGCGTTGTATTCATTCGAATCAGATGATATTTGGTGTTCCTCCTCAGAAATAAATTGTCTTAATATCTTGCTCGCCAAGCTCCGTTTTGTAATAATCAATCTCATGTTCCAATGCTTCTAAATAGGCTGGAATGGAATCTTGCATACCAGGAAAAGATGCAAATGAACAGTAATTGCATTTATTTTGGCAGAAGGGAATATGAATGTATATACTTAGCAAGTGCAAGAGGCAAAGAATAAAAGTAAATGTTCAAATTATTCCGAATTACCAAATTACCGAGACAATTTAATAAAATTTTAAATTTATGAATTTCAAAATTATTTTGGAATAATTAGGAATAATTTGGAAAGTATTCATAAATTCATTCCTACTGTAAGTAAGGAAAGCGAGGAAGAAAGCAAGAAAGGATTAGAAGGGTAGATCGTCATCTCCATCATCTGAAAAGGGAGATGAACGTCTATTCGGTTCTTCGGAAGCAGCTTCGTCCTTTGGTAATTCATCAATGGCAGTTTGATTATCTATGGAAATAATTTTGGCAACAGTATCTCGTGTCCCGTCTATATCAGCCAACCACATTCTAATATTGATGTCATACGTTTTCTCTATTGCGATATCCTGTAAAGAAACAGTCTTTCATTTATAAGATAATTTTTTGTCATCACGTAATAAGATAAGTTCATCAACGCCAAGATCATTTATGGTATCAGCTATTTCATTGATAATTGTTTCAGTAATTTCGACATAATTTTCTTTCTCTGCTAAGAGCAGAGCTTCTACGACATCTTCTTCCAAAAATCTATCGATAATAGTAACCCAGTCATCTTCTGACATATCAAAGAGCTTGGATAGTGGCATTGTTGCTCAGGATTGGGTGTGTTGGAGTATTCACATTTTACTAGAAATGATCATTCATTGAATATCATGATCTCTTAAATATGTTGCCAATCTGTCGGCATAATTAATGGTGGTAGCTATGTTTTGTCTTTCTTTCATTTTTTTATCTCTTGCAATCATCTCAGGAGAAATGGCTCGATTAGTATCTGCTTTGGTAGATGACAATCTTCTGTAGTTTTGTGTGGCTACCTTGGGAGCTATGCTCTTGAGATAATCAGCTGCGGCATTTCTCTTGAAGGTACTGACTAATCCCTCTCCATCTCTCTTGGTCATAAAACTAGCAAACATAGGGACAATATGCGCTATCTCTGCCACAGATGAATCGACACGATTCTTTCACATATTTTGGACAATATTCCATATGGTTTCTGCATGAGGATGCTGCTCACCATATTGCGTAGCAAACCAAAGAAGAAAGTCTTCTTCACCAAGAAGCATCTGGAGTCCATGAGAAATCATATCAAAACAATAATGAAGCATATCCCAGTATTCGTCAGACTTGATCCCATCAAGAATCTCTGAGTAGCCAAGTTCTCTGATTCATAATTCAGCATATTCGCAGAAATCTACGATATTATTTTTTTGTTGTTCGATCTCATGTAGTTTTTCCTCTAATCATGCTTCACTAAATAATTGTTTAAGTATATCAGTAGAATCACGTCCACGAGAAAAATCAATCATACTTTTGATTTCATCGACCGTAATACGAAGTCAGTATTTTTTTAGTGTTAGCGGAAAATCTGCTTTGCCAGCAGTCTTTATAATATCTCCATGGCGTGGTGATTTATCAGATGTATATTGCTTAAATACTTCAGGCATCTCTACAGCCAAGAGATTTTCTCTTAGTATTTTCCCTTGTAGTCGGACGAGAGGACGTTCTGTTTTTTTATTTAGTTTATATGCACGAAACATCTCTAGCGTATATGGTTCTTCTATGAGTAATTTTGTGGTTTGTGGAGTTTGTTTTTTGAGGATATCTCGGACGATAGGCAGTATTACTTTAAAGTTTCGGTTTTCGCTAAAAAATTGCTCAGTAAACCAATCTTCAAAATGTGAACGTGAAAATTTTGGCGATACCCCATCTTCGATTCCGTACATGAAGTACATGCTCACTACGATGGTGGTCAGTAAAGATTCTTTTTGTTTTGTGTCATCAAATCTAAGCTCAGCCAAAGATATTGTCCTGTCAACATCATCAAAAAATGAAACAAATGTTTCTTCATGTGTCTGAATCTTTTCCAAGAGCTCATTATCTACTCGAGAAGAAAATACATCATCTACGAGTGTATAGAGATGTTGATGCTCGGGAAGATGCTCGTTATTAAAAGGATATTTCTTTTTGAGAATTTTTTCCAAAAGTTCTAAGGTGGTAGGAAAATCATTTTCTACTTTCATCTTTGATAAATCAAGCTTCCCAGTTTTTAGAAAATAGATGTCAGGATATCTTGCAGAGATTTTTTTTACTATGTCAGACTGGTTTGAGTCAGGCAATATTTCTGCTGTAGTATTTTTATCAGAAGAAATAATTGTTGGGGCTGGCTTAGCATAGACATCAATAGTCTCTCGATTTGCTGTACTAACAATTCCTCACCATCCAATGGATCTAATCGGATCAGGAGAGATAATTTCATGTTGTCGTGTACGAACAGCTTCTACTATATCGTCATCAGGTATATCGATAAATTTCGAAATAGATTCTGTATGCTTCTTATCATTGTGCTCTAAGCAAAGCAGCTCTTTGTTTTCAATAATGTTTATTCAAGCAATATTATTCTCTGAGAAAAGTATCTCTAACTTTTGCATAAATGCATAAATTTTTTCTCTAATCTCTGCTCGTTTGAGAATATCCAATTTCCACTGCACTTTATTATTTTCTCATCGTTTGAAAATATCTTCCGTAGCGTTGGGAACTGTTTGGATGATCTCCTCTTTAGCTACAGAAAATCCTCCTCGACGATAACCCTCAGGAGAATAATAAAATATTCCTTTCTCATAAGAGACATGAGGAATATCAGGGAGAATCTTTTGGCAGATAAGGGTAATGCATTGACTTGTTTGACTACTTCTAGTCTTGGGATCAAGAATGATTTTACGTTCGTGAAGCGTTTTTGTTCTGGACTTCGTGTTGGAATTTGTATGTGGGGTATGGGGAACATATCTAAGTAAATCTCGTTTGTGGGGAAAATATTTTTCAAACTTTGGATCATTGTTTTTTACTCATTGAACGATAGCGAGAAATCTTGTCTCTCATAGTTTGTCTATACTTTTTTGAAAGTGTATTCAAGAGATATCATCAAGAACTAAAGAATCTGGATCTGAACTCTCATCAAGAGTGGTCTGTATAGTCTGGATTAACTCTATCTTGGTGTCCGGTTTTTCATCTATAGAAAAATTATCCATAGCTGGAGTATCAAAGTTTATTTCTAGTGTGCCAATATTTTTCTTTTCCTTCTGTCTTGCCATATACATATTAGATGGTAAATGGGTTGACATTTTATAGCAATAGGAAGAGCTAATTCAAGCTGTTTTGTCTTGAGGAGCTCACAAAAAATAAAGTAAATATAACTTGACATTATTTGCAATATAACTATAAGTGGTATGATGATTTGATCATTAACAAAGGATTACTAAACAGTAATCTCGATAGATTAATACTAGAATCATTTTTTTAAAAAACAAAAAAAAATAATAAATAAAAACCAGTAAAAAAAAGTAAAAAACGATGAAAAAAAACAATCTAACAAACGAATGGTCGAAATTCAAAGCAAAGAATTTACAGACCGTAAAAGACCAGATGCAATTCGATTATGGCGAAGACGAAGCCACAAAGGATGCAATGGCAGAAGCCCTGACCTTCTGGTTATTCTCACGTGGAATAGCAGATAATGAGGAAAGAAGAAACCTAATTAAAGATCTATTTATTACTGACAACAAGTCATTGAAGTTAGTGTTTATGATTGAAAGTTTGCCAGACAAAGTCTGGAGGAAGCTTCTCTGGAAGCAGAATATGGATTTTATGAGTTTCGAAAGTTTTCTACGGAGAATTGACAAAGCTCAGTGCGGTGCAATTGAAAAAAGCTATGCCCAATTGTTTTTCCATGAACAGGTTCCTGAAGTAATGAAAAGAACAGTTTGGAATAAAGTAAAGAACTTTTTCAAAAGAATTTCTAGTGATTCCCTTTTGAAAGAAGACTACGTTCTTGAAAACCGCAATCAGAGTAAGCCTGCATGGGCTTTTAACCTCTTGGGGTTGGATTTTGGATTCAGCTTATATTACTTAGGTGATAATGATGATACCAAAATTACCAACAAATCTTGGACCCGCTTTCTGTCAATAAAAAACCACATCAACGATTTCGTTGTTGACCAGGAACAGGGAAAATACTGGTGGCTATACAGAACTGCTAGGTCTAATTATGTTATAAATAGCAAGAAAAATGTGTCGTTAAAAAGTCACATTTGCCCGGGATTTTGGGCAACCTTTCTGCTTCATCTTATCTTTTGGATAGGATCTCCAGTTTTGCTTGTCAGTACACTAATATGGCTTGGCATAGATGGTCCACATTGGTATTTGTGGATACCAGCAATACCAGGTCTCATTACTCCTTTATGGCTATTTGCAGCAACAATAAAACTATTGGATATACTGCTCAACAAAATAACCAAGAACATTAAGTTTTCGAAACCAGTAAAATGGGTTCTTAAGACCATTGGAATAATGATATTGGTGGCACTCGCACTTGCTATTACAGGAGTAATTACTTTTGTGATAGGATATATGATAGCAAAAACTACTCTATTCTTCGGTAATTTCTTGTCTGTATTGTTTGTGGCAAGTGTTTGGTTCTATTTAATAAATGGCATTATTGCATTTGTTAGAATGATAAGAGAAGATTACGATTGTTGGAAAATATATAAAAAGATTCCTACATGGATAAGAAGACTTGCATCAGTAAGCATCATAGCAAGTGCTATCTGTATCATCGACAAAATTTCTCCAGCAGTTATTAAACTGGTTGTATCCATGGCCTTATCCGTATGGTCCTTTATTAAAGATTATCCATACTTATGTATATGGTTTATCATTTGTGCAGGATTTGTATGGATTGTCATCTGGCTAGAAAATCATAACATATGTTGTTGCTGGATTTATTCTATCTACCTTAGTATTTCTTGGAACAGCAATCATCAAAGACTTTAGATTTATGCCTGATACACTCAAGTATGCCATTTATGGTATCATAGGTATTATGCTCATATTTGGTGGCTCACTGTGGATCTTAAGAGACAAAGTAAATATGACGACTATCCATACTTTGGAATGGGCAGACGAAAGATATGCTCACCTCGTACAAAATATATCCGGATGGTATGAGAAGTCACCGTGGTGGTTTGGAACAAGAAGGCTTTTCCTCTATATAGACGATAAGATATCTGCCGACACTATAGATAAGTTAACAGATAGAGTAATTGCATTATCACAGGAATTATTCTACCATAACGACAGATATAGATACTGGTTTATTTGTAGAATAATACCGTTCATGACGGAAGAACTCCTCAATAAGATAAAAAAAGAAAAGAGGAATATTCTTTCACTGGACAATGACTGGGAAAAGGAATTCTATATCAGAAGGATCCTTCTCGGCATTGAAAACCAAGAGGTAGTGAAACAATTGGAAGTAGTAAAACAGCACAAAAAAAAGGTTAAAACTCGTGCTAAAAATTTTGCTACCATTATCACTTACCCATGGGAAAAGATCACTCAGTTCTTTGGAACACTAAAAGATATTTGGGATCTCCTGAATAAGCGGTGTCCAACGAATGCGCAAAAGAAGTTATTAAACTAATTCGCTAAAACAAGATTTCTTGTTTTGAAGCTCTGGTGTTTTCTATGCTCACCAGAGTTTTTTTTGTAATTATTTTTTACACAATATACACAATCCTATCGCCAATATTGGCTTCTGTTGGGCTATCAAAAGTCGCTAATACTTGCTCACGACCAATCTCATCATAACTATCAATTTCCGGCGCATGTAACCATGGCCTTATCGTTAACGTTTTAATCCCGCCTTGCGGGACTCCTTCGTTTCACTCAGTAGCTTTTCAACTTTTCAATGTAAATCACATAATATAACCAACATCTTGTTCTCATTTTCTGACTTTTGACTTGATGACTTGAAGACTTTCGACTAACTTTCTCATTTCTAGAAATCTCTTTCTAATCTCTCCACTGGGAACCTTATGAGAAAGTTTTGAAGATGTTGCGAATGGCTCATCATGATATTCAAAGAGTGCGATATTATCAAAATCTGATTTCAGGACAAATTTTTTCAATTTTTCGAAATCTTTTTCAGTCTCCCCGGGGAAGCCAATTATCAGGTTGGTCCTAATGAAATGGACAGAAAAGAGCTCTTTTATGCTAGTTAAAAACTTCCCAATATACTCCTCATCATAAAATCTTCCCATTCTTTTTAAAACAGATGAAGAAATATGCTGAAGCGGAATATCAAAATAAGGAATAAATTTCTTAAGCTTCGTTAAATTTTCCAATTGTTTCAACGTAACGACATCAGGATACAAATAGAGGAGCCTATATTTAAAGTCTCATCTCAGCTTATCTAGTTTTTCCAGTAATTCAAATAACACAGGTTTCCCATACAAATCACTTCCATATCTCGTCGTGTCTTGTGCTATCAAGATAATTTCTTGTATTCACGCCTTGATCATATGCTTCGCTTCTTCCAGGACTTTCTCTATCGGTAATGATCTTTGCTTTCCTCTAATCTTGGGAATAATACAAAAGGTACAGCGATTATCGCATCATTCTGCTATTTTCAAATATTCAAATTTTTCTTCCACATTGGTATAGACTCTTGGCCCCTTGCTAAAATTGAACTCACCAAAAGTTGTACTATTGTATCAATCCATCAATTTCTTAATCGTAATATTTTCAAAATCATTCCAAGAGAGGTAAAAAAGGTTTGAAAGGGGAGAATGGTTTGAAAGGAATTTATCCTTTGCACCTTTTATCCCATTATTCCCTTTTAACCCCATATAATATTCTAATCAACATCAAAGTAAGTAGACAATTTTTCCATTCGCAAGCAATTCGTGAAGGGTGTCCAGCATTTCTTTTCTTCCCGTTTCTATAAATCCACAGGTATTCAAAAAGACAAAGTCATTTTCTTTCTCATAAGGATCAGCGAAGTAATTCACTGCATAATGAGGATTATTCGCTCCCATATCAAAAAGATGTCCAAGGAGATACTGGCTATCTACTAAGTTTTTTGTACATCAGAGGTTTATGAATGAGAAGTTGAATTGTTGTTTCATGAATAAGGTTTGATATAAAATGTTATTTCGAGTAATCGTGTCATCTCGAACCACTTCGTGAGAGATCCTACAAAAGCTACCGGGAGATTTCTCCTCTCTTCGTTCGTCGAAATGACAACTAGATGATCTTATTTCAAAAATCTAGTCATTCCGCATACTCAAATTTTCCTTCTTTCTTTCCCATCTTATCTTTCTTACAATATTCTTTGTATCATTTTACTTTTTTAATTTTTTCCGCAGTCGAAGCAGTAGAAATGACTCCAGGTCAGCCAATACAGCCGCCAGGACAAGAGAGCGGATCCAAGAATTTGATGTTAGGATTTTTTTCCATGTACGCTGCTGGCATATTTTTTAACTCATCAACTACGAGCACCTGATCTGGGCTCAAAACATCTCTATAGTGCAAGGTATCAGCAACTGCACCCGTGAGAGGAAATACTTTGGTATAGTCGTTATAAAATTTATCAAAGTCAGCATCACCACTTTCCGTGACATCAAAACTAAAATCTTTGAACGGAATATTATTTTCTTTGTAGTAATCAAATATTTGCTGAAGTTCCTTGAACGTTATGGCTGCATCAACGTCGCCTGACTCCTTCGCCTCGATCTTCTTGGTCAAACATGGTCACACAAAAACCGTTTTGAGGTCTGGGCCATATTCCTTCTTGATAAATCTACTCATGATTACCATCGGTGAACCGATATCAATTAATTTATCTGCATGTTGTGGATATTTCGTTTTTACATATTTTACAATAGTAGGACAATTGGTACAAATCCATTGTTTACTTGGATCGCTTTTGATCAGCTCATGATATTGCATATTAATGATTTTCGCAGCATAGGTCAATTCCACAACTTTGCTAAATCAGATCCCTTTGAGCTGGATGACAATATCTGGATAATCGAAATCCACAGGAAAACTCGGTGCAAGCAAGCAAACCGTTTTCTCTGTATTCAGCATGTTTATGAGATTCTCTAATTCTGGAGTAAGGGTCATAAGAATGATATAGAATATAAAGCACCTAAGAGGAGCATACGATTTGGCAGAAAAAAATCAACTGATCTCTTGTTTTTTCATAGCATATCATTATCAGCAAGAAAAATAAAACTCATAAACTTATGGCAGAAGATGACAGTAACAGTTTACACGGGTTCCTTAGGGAACAGGGTATTCCCGTAGAAGAATTACCCACACTAATCGAAGTTTCACCATTACATTTAGTACCTATAACGGAGGGGTACAACAAAAAAAACAAAGATCAAAAATTTTATGTATGTGTCTGCAATAGTGGCCACAATACATGCTGCGGAGAAACATCATGGACCTATTCCGGTTGGACCATGAGAATCAGTGGAACAAATGTTATATTTTTTAAGGGAGATAGGATATTTGATCTTACTCAAATCCCCCTGGCTCCAGACATTCTTTTCATTGTATCTAAGCGCGTCTTCATTAATGAAGTTGCAGCTAAACGTTGTGATATTCTTCACGTAGATAGTAGGAGAAAAAAGCTACAACGTAAACCAAAAAAACCAGAAACAAATCGTATTCGACGACAACATTAATTATGTATAATATTTTTTCAGGGCTCCCAGGAGCCCTTTTCTTATTCTGCAAAAACTTCTTCCACTCAATCTTTCAGGGTATAGCTATCTAGAAATTCTTTTAAGTGTGGTTTTTTCTTTATCAACTCTTCCATGCTTTTCATCAAGGTTTCATAATCTCCGGCTTTGGGATACACATACGTAATCGGATCCAAAAGTCCGGTTGGTCTGATAATCTGTTCTACGATTTTGTCTGAGAGTTTGAGCTCGTATTCGGCGGGGGTGGCTGATAAGAAAATCGTCTTCGCATCCAAATGCTGTCTTACAGGTATTTCTGATCATTTCAACTCTTTGACAATGCGTTCTTGTAAATGCTTATACGTATTTCCCAATTCCAAAATTTTGAAATCAGTTTTTTTGACTTTATCCGTATGATCTTTTCGTCCAAGTTTATTTTCCAATTCAGCAAATGCAAGTGGCCTATGATCCAGCGCCGATGGTAATCTAAATCCATAGTTCACGAGGTTCATTTTTCTTGCCTTATCGCCAGCTGGCATCGCTTGCAATTGCGGTATCGTCATATGTGATTCATCTATAATCAATAAGAAATCATCAGGGAAATAATCAAAAATCGTATTTGGCGCTTGCCCTGGCAATCTGCGATCAAAGTAAAGAGAATAGTTCTCGATACCATTTACAAATCAGGTCTCCTTGATCATTCTGATATCATATTCTACTCTTTTTTTAATCCTCTCGGCTTCTACGAGCATTCACTTTGCTTCAAATTCTTTTACTCTTTCATTTTTTTCTTCATCCATCTGCACGAGAATTTGTTCCAAATTAGTGACGTCTTGTAAAAATTGTGTTGCTGGCCAAACCGTAATTTTGTTTACTTTGCTATGATAATCATAGGTTGTAGAATCTCTAAGTTCAATCAATTCCAATAACTCTTCATTAAAATGTAATCTGTACACAAACTTTTCCGTACTGGAAAAAATATCAATCCTTTCTCCCACAATATCAAACATCCCATGTTCTATCTTTCCATGAACGGGCTTATATTGCATATGCAGAAGTTGCCTTTTGAGCTGTTTGAAATCGTATTCTTTTCCGATTTCTAATTGTAAACAATTTTCTTCAAAAAATCTCTTTTGTCCTAGACCATACAGTGAAGACGCGGAAGCTACGACGATCACATCTTTCCTCGTGAGCAAGGAAGCCATAGTTGCCAACCTGTACATTTCTATTTCCTGATTTATGGTCGCTTCTTTTTCGATATACAATCCTTGTGTCGGCAAATAACTTTCCGGCTGATAATAATCAAAGTAGGAGACGAAATAATGCACAGCGTTATTGGGAAAGAAGTATTTAAACTCTGTCGCCAGCTGCGCTGCTAGTGTTTTATTATGTGAAATAATCAGTGTCGGTTTATGTAAATGTTGGATAATATTTGCCATCGTAAAGGTCTTTCCCGTACCCGTAGCTCCAAGAAGCGTTACTTTGTTTTTGCCTTTGGAAAAAACATCCTGAATTTCTTCTATGGCTCTTATCTGATCTCATGCTGGTTGGTAGGTGGACTGAAGTTTAAACATGTATGTAGGAAATGATAAATAACAATAAATTTCGGGGTGACAGGACTCGAACCTGCGACCTCAAGACCCCCAGCCTTGCATTCTAGCCATCTGAACTACACCCCGACAGTATATCGCTTTCTATATATGATTCTAATAAGGTTTTTCAATCAAAAAAACTCATCCTTACGGTGAGTTTTTCTATGCCGCCGAAGGCGGGCTATGATAAGCATGGGTTATGCTTCAAAAAGAATTGGTAATGTATCTTTCAGATGTAATGAATTGTAATGTACTTCGTGTAATAGATTGTTTACAATACATAACCATACATAACCATACATAACAACACATCACCACACATTACAAGTTCTGGTGAACTATTTATATTTTTCCTTAAGCCTCTTAAGTGTTTCTTCTTTCTTTACTTTTCTATCAGCTTCTTTCTCAGCTTTGATCTCTTCTTTTGTCTTCTTTACTCCATCTTCGTGTAATTCTTCTGGTTTCTCATCAGCCTTCTTGTGCTTCTTAGCTTCTTCTGGATCAGCTTCTATATTTACGGTCAATTCTTTCTTCAACGCTTTGTACATGAAAGGGATAGCAAATGTTCCGACAGCTGTCAATTTCTTTTTCAATTTGAAGAAATGTGATTCGATTTCGATACCATATTTTTCTTTGATGGCTTCAATAATATCATTTTCATCAACCTTAGCATACAAAGTATTGTCTTTATTTGCCTTTCTTATCAAGGTAATGCCGCCATCTTCATGGATCTTGGTAAAGACTTCATCCAAGGATTGAGATTTTTTAGCTCTTTCTATCTCAGCAGCTTTCATTTTTTGCTCGTAAGCATTTTTGCTACTAGAGTCAGCAAGGACGGCCATCTTCTTTGGCAATAAAATATTTCTGGCAAAAACTGGTTTGACTTTGATGATTTCAAATCTTTCTCCCAAGTGTTTGTCGTTGACCAGCAAAATGACTTCTATCATTTTATTTCCTGGTTTTCTTTTGGTACTTCTCTGAGGCATTAGTAAAATTTAGTTAATTAAAAAAATCGCAACGGCAAGTATATACTAATTTATGGGAAAATTGCAAATGAATTTCACTATATTCTTGCATCCTAGGGCAAAAAAGATACTTATAGCAAACTTTATATAGTAAAGGACGCTTCTTCATGAACAAAAAAAAATATATCTGAATCTGAATTGGGCTTGTCTTGCTTATTCTAATCGGCTACCTATGGCTGGGAAGATCGTCTACCCCGACTTCAAATACTACTAGTCCCAAGGAAATAAGTCATAATAATCATTGTTTCCATATGGAAATTGCAGATACAGCAGAGGAGAGGACTCAAGGATTGATGTATCGTGAAAAATTAGCTGGCAAAGCTGGGATGGTATTTGTATTCCCAGATAGCGAAATCCACGCGTTTCGAATGAAAAATACCAAAATTCCTCTAGATATGATCCGATTGGATGCTAGTTACAAAATTGTTGATATCAAACAGGCAATGCCCTGTACGCAAGATCCATGCGATATATATACGCCCAAAGCAAAGGCGTCCTATGTCATCGAGCTTAACCAGTGAATAGCAAAAAGCCTGGTGATGAAACCAGGAGATACATTCAGCCGCCAAGAAAACTAGTGAAACGAAGTTTTGTTGGATGACTGAAGTATACCGACGACTTCTAGAAACTTTAAATTCAAACGAAGTGAAGAAATTTAAAGATTTCTAAAGCAGTTCGGTATATGTTTAGTCCTACCGAGTAATTACTTTTTGATCTTAAGATAGACCCAAACGGCACCAGCGCCACTGAGGAGATTAAGAAATCCCAAAAAAGCGTCTCCGTTAGCAAAACTACTAATTACCAACAAAAAGATACCCAAAGCTTGGAGAACGAGAAATGCGGGTTGCAATTCTTTCCTTCCTTTCCAACTGTAATTTAATTGGATTAACCAAGCAACGATAATAATCAATAAACCACTTCGACCTAGCATGATATATGCGTGAAGATATAAAGCGCCGTGAGCTGAACTCATGGCAAAAGAATTAATATGCAAGCGACGCTGGACTCCGCAAGAAGTCTATATCGGAGTTATCTACAAATTTATGCTTGTAAATAATCTGCCATGCGGAGTAAAAAAACTTTTCTTGCATATCCAAAATACTTATTTAAGATACATATACAAATCTTTTTTACTCTAAAATAATAAACCAGTGCTAGCTCAAAAATACAGATTACAAGGCAAAGATGTAATATTTCTGTCTAGGAAAAGACAGTATTTTTCGGCTGGACTTTTTGGCTTTTTTTACCGAAAACAATATCCCAACAATCAATTTCATCAAATTTCACTCCATATTACCATCAAATACTCCAAAAGATCGACGCAGAGAAATGTGATCAAAAGGGCTATTTTAGGGCAAATACAGGAAGAGATGCTAGTTACTAAGCCAATTTCTGGCTATTATTACAAGATGTTTATGGTAGTTAATAAACATAAATTGGATGAATTTCAGCAAAAAATTGCAAATTTAGACAAAAAAGCTATTATTATAGAGGTACAAAAACAGTTTAGCTACGCTTGGGACAAATTTATCTCCAAGATAGCCCAGCCCAAGTAATCATGGTTTTATTCCCTATATCTTCATCTTATGACTATTTTCCACAAGATTGCAAAACATGGCGCTAATTTTTTAAAGTCTATCAAATCAGATAATACGAAGCAGATTTTGGAACTTGAAAGATTAGAGAAACAAATAGTAGAACTTCAGACTAGAGAAAAAGAAGTCGAAAAAGCTCAGGCTCAGACGACAGGAGGACGAATGCTCAGCAATAGAACATCGCTCAAATTTTGGCTTATCGGCATCTTAGCTCTGTTTCTCGCATATTTCATTTTCAAAACTGTAGATATTCTTTTCCTTATTCTCACGGCATTTATCGTATCATTAGCTATAGAAGCAATTATTGAATTCTTTCAGAAAAAATTACGTCATAGAGGAATCGCTATCGTATTGGCATATGCTGGACTGATTGTGCTGGTACTGGCGGGATTGGTATTTGTTATCCCATTTCTCTTGAGTCAATTGTCACAAATGTTGGGCATGGTAACAAATAATATTGCAGGAATTCAAACTATGCTCAAAACACAATCGATCTCTGATATTATAGCAGCATCTCATTGGATACCAAGCGCAGCCAAAGAGATTCTTCTCAAAGCAATGGCTGATCCTACGGTTGTGGCAGGAGTGCAGACCAAATTACAGGGAAATATTTCTCAGCTCATGAATTTAGGAACAAATTATGCCAGAGATATTGGAAACTTAGCTGTTAATTTCTTATGAAGTTTCGTAAACTTCTTAGCACAAACGTCTATCGTGCTTACGCTGGCAGTACTATTCTCTATCCAAAAAACCGCAGTGATGAAATTTATCTCAGGATTACGAGGAGAAAAAAAATATAAATTTGCCTATATGAAACTCGAAAGGATTTACAAAAAATTATGAATCTGGCTCAAAAGTCAGCTTTTACTCTGTATCTTTATCGGAGTTGCTGTCTTGCTTGGATTACGAATTCTTTCTCTTTTTGGAATGAGTATCCCACAAAAATGATCGCTTGCGCTTATCGCGGGTATCACGGAAATGATCCCGTATATCGGCCCATTGCTCTGATGATTTGTTGCTTGTGTCGTAGCATTTATTCACTTTGGTCGAACAGGAGTTCTTATTGTTGCAGGGCTCTTTGCAATCATTCAACGAATGGAGAATAATATATTGATACCTGTATTGATGAATAAAACGCTTGGCGTCAATCCTGTCGTGATTTTCATTAGCATGATTATCGGCGGATTGATTATCGGTGTCTTGTGAGTATTGTTAGCGGTACCTATTGCCGTTATTATTACCTTATTGCTTGAGAAAACCTTTGACGAATAACTTAGCACTTAGATAGTAGCTCTTAGACCTTAGAATATAGTATATATCAAAAAAACTGGCTTCATTTATAGTCAGTTTTTTTTATAGCTCAAATAAAAATCAATGGAAATTGTACTCGGTTTCGATACAATGATACAAAGTTTTTACTCCTTTCTCTTCCAATGAAACAAAAGCTTTTACTAAGCTACTACAGGCTATTAGCATCATTAGCTAGACATTATCTTCACAAACACAAGCCATATATTATTGGCATCAATGGCAGCGTAGGCAAGACCTCGTGTCGTATGATTATCTACCAGACATTGAAGCGCTTCTTTCCAGAGCTCAAAATATCTACGTCCAAGAAGAACTTTAATGGAGAACTCTGACTTTCACTGAGTATTTTTGAGATAGACGAACGAAATCCAACCATCTGAACGTTCATCTCAGTCCTACGAAAAATAACCAAACAAACGCTCTTTGGACCCAGACCATACGATATTATTATTCTAGAATATGGCATCGATCGTCCATTAGAAATGGAATTTTTATTAGACATAGCAAAACCACATATCTGAGTTTTCACAGCGATTGACTCGGTTCACTCGGAACAGTTTGGAAATCCCGCGGAGATTGCCAAGGAAGAAGTTAAAATGATCCAGAATACCTTGGAAATTTGATTTCTCAACGCAAATGATCCATATGCACTACAAGTAAAAAACAGACTCAAGATCGATCATCTAAATTATCAAACAGCAGGACACGATATTATCTCTGATATCAAATTTGAGAAAGAAAAATTTTTCCTCTGAGATCTTCAGTGATCGCTTGGCGTATGATTTGATCTGCATATCAAAAAAAATGTTCATCACATCAAGACGAATATTCTCGGCAAAGCAAATTACGGGTATATTGGTGTAGCATTGACGATTGCAGAAATTGTTTCACGGAAACCACAATTTAGTAAGCACAGATTACAACTACCAAGCGACTTAACATTGGAATATGAATTACAGCCAGGGAGATTGAGTATATTTCCTGGAATAGAGGAGAGTATCATTATTGATTCCAGTTATAATGCATCACCACTCAGTATAAGAAAAATCATCAATACTGTTCACAATATCAGAGAACAATTATTTCCTCAGAGAAAAGTCTGGATGTTGCTCGGAGATATGAGAGAACTTGGAGACTTAACGGAAACAGAACATAGAATGATTTCTGGCTATGTATCACAGGTTGCTGATCGTGTCTTTTTGGTAGGAGACCATATGAAAAATTTCCTCGCAGACGAATTGATTAAAATCGGCTATCCAGCAGAGAAGATTTATACCTTTACGAAATCTACTCAAGCCGCTGACACTATCAAAACCATGCTCGCCGAGTCAGGTAACGAATGTCTTATTGTATGTAAGTGAAGTCAAAATACTATCTTTATAGAGGAAGCGGTTAAGAAGTTGCTTGCCAATCCAGCCGATGAATACAAGCTAACCAGGCAATCACATCGATGGATGCAGAAGAAAAAAGAATTCTTTCAATAGTCCCCATCGTCATTCCGGCGCCACGGTTTGCGGCCGGAATCTTAATCATAATAAATTAGTATATTCTCTTTTTTATCTGTTTCTGTAGGACCTACTTTTGCTTCTTTTCTTGTTGGTAGATTAATGGCGACGCTTTTGTGAGTGGATGTAGGATAGTCAAAAAACCATACGTGTCGTTGCCGGTAAGGCAGTAATGATTGCCACAGGGCAACAATAATTTTACAGTTTTCTAAAATATATGGTCTGCCGTGAGGGAGGGCTGGAAGACAGACGACGACTAAGCAAACGGAGGCCGAACACACATGCGAGCTGTGAGGCCTAGCACTTTTGCATACTTTTGGGGCAATGCCAAAAGTATGTCCCCGAAGGGCGATACGTTAGCAAAAATTTATAAAAAAACTCCAGAGATTAGTCCGGAGCTTTTTGTTATAGAGAAAATTTTTATTATGCAGCAACTTCTTCTTCAGGAGTTTCTTCTTCAGGAGTAGCTTCTTCAGGAGTAGCTTCTTCAGTAGTGTCATCTTCATCATCTTCGTCAGCAGTAACTTCTTCTTCAGGAGTTTCTTCTTCAGGAGTAGCTTCTTCAGTAGTGTCATCTTCATCATCTTCATCAGCAGTAACTTCTTCTTCAGGAGTAGCTTCTTCTTCAGGAGTAGCTTCTTCAGTAGTGTCATCTTCATCATCTTCATCAGCAGTAACTTCTTCTTCAGGAGTAGTTTCTTCTTCAGGAGTAGCTTCTTCAGTAGTGTCATCTTCATCATCTTCGTCAGCAGTAACTTCTTCTTCAGGAGTTTCTTCTTCAAGTCATTACATTGTGGGTAACAAAATAAAACAAATTTTACCAAAGGTAAAACAGTGAGGGGCTTATAAGGTTTTTCGGCAAGAAATCAAGCAAAAATGCACTTTGGAGATAACTATCGCTTATCATAGAAAATAGGGCAAATCATCGATTTTGACTTTCGCCTGGAGAAGCGAGTTTACATCGTTTCACTGAGCTACTCGTTGGGAAACGTGGTGATAGCCATCGACATATAATTTATTTTTGAGGAAGATATTTCATTGGTTTTTGACAGAAGTATCTTGGATGCCTTGTTTACATCTCAGGATCATCGTAAAAATATTGCTTAAATTTTTAGACCATTTTTTATCTTGAATATATGTTGCTACTTCACGAAATGATATTCATTGACTCTGTTGTAACAAAAGATATTTCTGATAAATTCAGATTTTTTGGAAAGCAGGATAGAACGTTTTGTAGTATGCACAGACGTTGTAGAGCGCCAGCCCTTCTTCATCAGTCAGATAATTTTGTGTTCAGAAGGTAAAAATATTCCATCAGGTCTTCTTCCCATGTGCGTACCTTGTATAATGAGTCTGTAACTCATGAATTAAGTCAGCTTCCAATATGTATTCTCTTATCTTCATCTGAGGAGAATAAGAAAGATAGCATATGTTTTTGCCAAAAGAAATAATAAATTTAGCTGCAGAGGACGTATTTGGAGTAATCTTTACATCAGTAATGTTATGCTTCTGCATATAGGTCAAAATATATTGCTGAATCTCGTCGCCCGTAAGGATTGTTCATCGGAGTTCTGGATTTGGTTCTTTATAAGATTGTAAAATGTCCTCGGCTTGTTTCAAAAGTTCTGGATTGAACGTGCCATAGAGAATCGTATTATATTTTTCAATATTCACAAAATCCTGCTCACTATAGGCAAGCAATAACTTTGCAATAACGATATTCTCTTCTATTTTATCTAGTAATAATTTGCTAATGATGTTTTCATATATTTGTCCATCGAAATAGACCGTCTTCATATCATGCAATGCTTCTACCCAAGCATTAATTTCTTCTGCAGGAGGAAAATGATAACTAAATCGCGGATCATAATTACCTTTCATTGCGACAAAATGTTCACGTTCCGTTGCAATATTTGTCGGCGTGAGATATTTCAAGAGATGTAATTTCTGGGTCAGCACAAGTAAACGATCATCTACTTCATGCAAGAGTTCTTCTTCGTTCATAAAAAAATAATTGATACATAAATAACGAAGTGATACCGAACTGCTTTCGAAATCTGTAATTACTTCGCTTCTCTCGTACTTACAGTTTCTCAAGTTGTTGGTATAACTCAATCATCCAAAAAAACTTCGTTTCACTGGTTCTTTTGGTGGTTGAGTATAGTATACTATTTTGACGTAAAAATACAATCTACAATGAGCATTATTTGGTTACTTCATACAAGTGAAACAGCTCCGCAAATAATTTAGGAACCATTTTCATCTTGTCTGGCGTAGCCACAAAAGAAACTCTCATCTGAGTCAAGCCAGGGTTGGTCTGTCCTTCTACGGCACGATAAAATCCGTCCATAGGGGAAACCAGTAAAGTATATGTTTCTCCGTTTAGATCTACAGATCCTTCCTGTGCGCAAAAAAGAGAAAATGCTTTGGCATCAAATCATGGTTTCGCAATATTTCTTACATCAATAATAGAGTAGAGGGATGCGTCAGGACGAGAGACAATAATTCATGGGAGCAATGACTTCAATCCATCAGATAAATCTTGCAGCATATTTCCATAATAATTTCTCTGTTGGTCATATCGCTTATGTAAATCATCAAATGATTCATGCGCAAGCGCTCAGAAAATATATTGGCCAATCGTATTGGAGCACAGGCTCGTAGTATTTTCTGCTACGGATTGTTGATGAAACTGGGCATTATCAGTGACCATAGCTCCAATTCTTAGTCCGCAAGCATTCCATACTTTGGAAGCAGTTTCGATACTAATTCTTCTTCATTGGATGCCAGGAACTTCTGTGTCGTTTAATTTTCGAATACTTACTAATTTTCCTTCTCCATAATGTAATTCCCTATACGCTTCATCGCTAATCATTCGCATATTGTATTTCACACAAAGCTCAGCAATCATCTTCATATCATCTTGATTGTATAATTGGCCAGTCGGATTATCATAGGGAATGACTACGATCGCGCTTGGTGTATGTTCTTGAATAAAATTTTCTATAATATCTTTGCTTGGCAACAAAAAACTTCATTCATCGTTTAGTGTCCTTGCAAGCGTCACAATATTTCTACTTGTTCTGGCAGCGAAAGAGAGATAATTAGAATACGCTGGATCGATAAGCATAATGGGTTTATCGTTGGCGTCAGAAACTCATAATAAGAGTAATTCCATCGCCTGACTTCCGCCATCGGTGACTTGAGCATACAGTCCGTTCGTATCGCAACCACTAGAAGCAATGATATGCAGAAATGCTTCTTGCGTTTCGGGCAAGCCAACGGTTTGTGAATATTGAACTATTCATTGAGCGAGTGCAGTATCTGAATTGGCTATATGAAACATTCTCTCTTGCATCGCTGGATGCATAGGCAAAGAAACATTACCGATAGAAACATTAATAGCTTTGACGCCATCCGTTCTTTTGGAGAATTCCATTTGTGCTCTACGAAGTGATGAAGGTTGCTTACTCGCGAAATACTTGGAAAGTTGTGGTGTAGACATAGAAATATCTGATTTAAAATATAAAAATCGTAGTGGTATAGGTAAGATTATGGACAGATATTTCAATTGAATTTATTTGACAAAACTTTATATATATGGGGATAAAAGGGTCAAAGGATCAAAAGGTGCAAAGACACATTTATTTGATTACTTGTTTCTAATGGAAGAACAAAAGTATAAGAATACATTTGAAGACTTGTTTGTTCGACAAGAGAGCAATACTTTGTTCCTCGAACTTTACAAAATATTTTCTAGCAAACAATTTAAGGATTATTTTTTCAGGGATCAATTATTGAGAGCAATACTTTCTATATCAAATAATATTGCTGAATGATATGAAAGAGAGACGGATAAAGAATTTGTGAGGTTTTTATACATAGCAAGATGATCTTGTGGAGAATCAAGAAATATGATAATTTTAGCAGAAAAATTAGCATTGGTAGATATCAAAGATATTTGTAGACGAAAAGATACTCTAGTAAAAATATCTTCATGAATAAAAAGACTCATCGCAGTAAGAATGAAAAAAACTAAAAGCAAATAACCTTTCAAACCCTTCTTCCCTTTTATACCTTTCCACCCCCCCTTCTATGCAGCTCAAAATTTACAATACGCTTTCCCGTCAGAAAGAACTCTTTGTTCCCCTTATGGAAGATCCTAAGTATCATGGACCAAAAAAAACGACTGTCGGACTGTATTCGTGTTGACCTACCGTATATCGGGATCCACATATCGGAAATATGAGAGCATATCTTTGCCGAGATATTTTGTGTAATACCCTAGAAAAAATTATGGGCTATCCACTTCGCAATGTGATGAATATGACCGATGTCGGCCACTTAACCTCTGATGCTGATGAAGGTGAGGATAAGATGGAAAAGTGAGCCAAGAGAGATAATATGACGGTTTGGGAACTTGCCGACAAATATATTGCGAGTTTCAAAAGATATTTGAAATTACTCAATATCGACGAATATGAAATTATCTGTAGAGCTACAGAGCATATCCAGGAGCAAATTACGATGATCCAACAATTAGAGAAGAAATGATATACCTACATCATTCCAGATGATGGCGTCTATATGGATACGAGTAAAATCAAAGACTATGGCTATCTTGCGAAGCTTGATATTGCAGGATTGCAACAAGGCGCAAGGATAGAAAATGAGAACAAAAAAAACAAAACTGACTTTGGTCTACGAAAATTTTCTCCCGTCAACGAACACAGACAGATGGAGTGGGACTCGCCATGGGGTAAAGGATTCCCAGGTCGGCATATAGAATGTAGTGCAATGGCGACAAAATATTTAGGCGAACAATTTGATATCCATACCGGAGGAGTAGATCATATTTCTGTCCATCACGTGAATGAGATAGCACAATCAGAATGCGCATTAGGCACGCATCCACGAGTCAAATATTGGATGCATAATCAATTTCTCAATCTCTGAGGCAAGAAACAATCTAAGTCAGAAGGTGGTTTGGTCACGGTAGATGAATTAATAAAGAAATGATTTCATCCCTTAGATTTCAGATATCTTTGTATGACGGCTCATTATCGTAGCTTTCTAGAATTCAACGAAGATCTTTTGCAGACAGCAAAAAATTCTAGAAACAATCTTATCAAAAAAATGCAAAAACTTTTTGATCAACACGCCAAGATTATTATAGATTTTGATAGTATGCCATACGAGCAAATCAAAGAAACTATTACGTCAAAATATGTCGGAGATGCATTAGAAGATATCATGAACGCATTGATGGATGATCTGAATATGCCACAAGTACTAGCGATTATCAATCAATCACTCAACTCCTTAGACAAGGTAGAGGAGGTGGATATGAATGATCTTTTTGTCGCATTGCATTGGTTAGAAAAAAACTTACTCAAGATCTGACTCTTTGATCGAATCGGCCAAGAAGTGAAAGAAATTAAAATTCCAGCTAAGATACAAAAACTAGCCGAACAAAGATTGGAGGCTAAACAAGCAAAAGACTACGCACGCTCAGACGAGCTCAGAAAAGAAATTTTGGAACTCTGACGAGAAGTGAAAGACACAAAGGAATGATATGAACTTATGAAAATGTAATTCTTTATTTATTAAAACTATATTTTTATGTACGCAAAAAAAGTTATCGCTATAGGGGCAACAATATCTTCACTTATGTTTCTCGCATGATGTGGTTCTGCACAACCAAGCACTACGGACAATACAAAAACCACTGAACTCACAGGAACTACAACAGTTGAGGTTCCAACAAATCTTAGTGCTAGTGAACAATGCGTAGAACTCATGGCCTACGCGCTCAAAGGAGTAGAATATCAAAAGAAGGGTGATGTGGAAACATTTATGGTGCGAGCCAAAAAAGTAGATGCATTAGCCAAAAGTTATAATATCACCGGAACAGACTATTCTGCTTTATGTAACACATATATTACAGATCCAACTTTTATGCCAAAAGTACAAAAAAGAGTCACTGAGCTTTAGATTTTACGATCCACGTGACATACAAAAACTCCGGGACAAAAGCCAGAGTTTTTTTTTATTTTTAAAAAACGGAGCCCAAACACATTGGATTCCGATTCTTTGTCCTATACCGGTTACGGTGGACTACGGTGAATAATCATTAATGCTATGCCAACACCAATTACCAGAGTGATGATCATAAAGTAACAGAAATGAGTTATCTCATTATCAGCATCTTTACGTAATTTATCCTTAGTCTGTTGGTTACCTGTTACCAAAGACATACGCCATGCGTATATTGCAGCAATTAAGGCTCCAAATGTATACATCCACGCAATCGTCAGCCAAAAACTGATAGTGCGGGACAATGTTTTTTCTTTCATAATGTTATGTTTTAGACCAAAAATATAGTGAAATCCCCAAATAATTCAAGAAAAAACTCCGACATAGCGCCAGAGTTTTTTTATATTTTTATGTTTTTTTTATCTGTTATATACGTTTACTAAATGCCCCTACGAATACTCAATACTTTATACTTACTACTCAGTACTCATGAGACTAGTTAGCCGTTTCCGGAGATAGGATGACGTCGCCAAACGATACAGTTTCCTGTGTTCAGGTTCCTAAGTTTGGATTTGGTCCCGTTCTAAATGGAAAATCTTCTGGGACATAATATCATTTAATCTGACTGAGACATTTCAATACGTTGGTCTGTCGATTGATAGGACTAGAAGCGTAGATTTTACCATCCTTGTTTCCATATCTAGAGAGTTGATTGATGGTATGATAGTTTCCAAGGTAGGCATTATTTAACGTGAGAGGAATTGCTCTTGCCCCGACGTACGCAGAGGTGAAAGGAATTCTATCTCCACGATCGTTATTTCCAACGTTACCAATATTTCCTGCAGTGCTTAGATATTGTCATAAAGTACTTTCAGCAAATGCAATACAAATCACGACATCTCTATCAATATTTGTTCCTTGCACCGCATCGTTCCAAAATGGCACTTGCTTATAGATTCCGACACCATAAGCGTTTAAGAATTGCATTTCTCTTTGTAAAAGAGTAGCTCATGACATTAATTGTAAATTGGTAATATCGATTGCTCTTGCATATTTATCTCTGAGATATTTAATCTGGTAGCCATCAGGTAAGACACTTTTGTCTTTCACAATACTTGCATCGAGAATATCAAATGGATCTAATGCGATACCATCTTTTAAGATAATAAACGTTAAGTTTGATCATTTAGAGATAAACCCAGCACCTCTTGTTCCTGGTTCACCACCACTATATCAGATAAGCTGACCTCTTTTGACAATGTCTCCAGGCTTTACGACAGATGTATTTAAATATTGATAGACTGAAATATACCCGTCAGTATGGACAATCATCACTCGATTGATTCCGATATCAAATACCAATATGTGGTATACCATATTGTGTCTGATAATTGACATCACCAAAATAGGTAAGAATATTTTCGATAGGGTAGAGTGGTCGAGCGATAGGATAGGTTTGTGTATCGTCAGCTATTTTGGTAAGTTCTTTCATTTTCTTTCCCATGTCAAAACTATCAGTGTAGACTCATTTCTTCACTCCTTTAGCAAGTTCTACAATTTTATCATAGACACTTTTGGTACTATCAAAGAGCGTATTAATGGTCAACTGTCTCTGACTAGAATCTTTACTATACAATGCAATAAATTGCATCAAATAATTTTTCTTTTGTTGTAACTGTTCGAGTTGTACAGCATAATCTTTGATATCAGCCTGTGCTTGAATCTTCATCTGATTTAATTTTTTGATAAGATCAAGTTGTTTTTGTTCATTAGTAGTAAAATTATCAAGAAGATCATTAAACTGGACGAGCATAGATTCTACCATAGCGTCGTTAGCAAGGGTACGTGGGATATTATCGGAATTGACAATCAGTTTTACATCATCAATAGTTTGTGAATTTCCATCGTAAAGTTTATTATCCAATTTATAAATAAAATTAGCAAAGGTGGCGAGATATTCTTTGGTATTGGTAAATCATTTTCTAGAATCTTGAAGATCTTGATAGGCAATCTGGATCATTCTTTTGTATACAGCGATTTTCTTTAGCATACTACCTACATTATCTGTTGTAGTGTTAATGGTCTGGATGACATTTACGATTTCATTTCTTACTTCTCTATATTTGGCAGAGATAGTGTCTCCACTTCTTTGCTGTGCGTCTAATGCATATAATTCTTTTACGATGCCATCTACACTAGATTGGAGGCTTTGCATCGTATCGTAGGCCGTAGTGACATCAAAATTACTGACTGTCTCATCAGGGAGATAGCTATCTTGGGTTTGGGTATCGGTCACCGTTTGGGATTGTAAAGGAATAGTTTCTTGTGCAATAGCAAAAGAGCCTCCTATTAAAGTAGCAGATCCAAGAAGAGTAAACAATAATTTCATACTTTTCATGCGCCAAGCGTTAAAACATAAATAATAGCTTGCAGAACTTAGTGCTTAGCTTGCAGAAGAAATGCATGCTTAGCGATTAGATAACAAGTTAGTCTGCCAACTGCAAACTACTAACTCCAAACTACACTACAATTATAGTCTGGGAGGCTAAATAATCAAAAAAACAGGCTGTATCGTGCCCGTTTTCTCTTGACATATAAGAAACAAAGTATGGGGTATAGATAAAAAATTAGTTAACTTCATTATCTAGAAGAAGTGTTGCTAGTGCATTTAAGAAGGTTTGCTTATCTACCTTAAACGTATCCTGAATATATTGTTCACTCAATTGATCCATACTGGAGATAATGGAATTGATAAACACAATTCTATTGGAAGTTGATTGATGAATCGCAGATACGATGTCCTTATAAATGGCACTATTTAATATTGTTGCATCAATATCTATATATAGCTCATCTTGGAACGGCAATGCTACCAACTTAGCAAATTGGCTTCTGGTAATAGTCGTTTTCCCAGCGAAATATTTGGTTCCATCATTTCTCGTAAATCATTCAATAAATCACATAGATTGTGCAGCAGCTATATATTTATAGTAAGGATTGGTCGCTTTGACATCAGTAAATGTAGTAGTGGTATTCCAATCCACTTCTCCTGGATGAATTAGGACATATGTTCTCATCATCATAGCTGCTACTTCTTCTCTTGTGGCCATACTATCAGGATGGAAATAGAGTTTACCCTCTTTTGTTTCATACATGCCGGCAAGTAATCATTTCTTGTATGCAGTATCAGCATATCGAGAAGCCCAGAATGTCCTTGGTATATCAGCAAAAGGAGTAGCTCCTGGATATGGATTCTCTTCTCTTGTCACACTAATTGTCTTGGTATGTATTCAAAGAAGTTTAACATACGTTTTCATAACGGCAGCTATAGTTGCTCATTTTTCTGGGAAATATTTCCACGGAATATCATATCTAGGATATGGATAAAGAGATTTATCCCACTGTCCTCTATGGATACAATTGATACGCAAAAGTTCTATATATGGGAACGCCCAATTATTAAGACTATCAGGAAATGCTCAGTTGTCTTGATATTTTTCATCAGAGTATTTACATCAGATTCATATAAGACTTGGAGCTCCATGGCCTCATATTCCTGTTCCAATTGATGTCGTAGATGGGGACGAATGAGAAACAGAACAACACGTGTTGTCATAATAACTTGGTGAATAATCTATCCCACTTGTATTAGCACAAGCAAGCGTAGATGGTAATGTACAGGTGTCTATACTTGATGATATTCATCAACCATTAGAACTATTGTGAGGCGTACAATTTAGGTTACAACCAGCATTTCATCGTCCAATATGTGTAGAATCACTTGGATCACATTGTTCAGTTCAGTTTTTAATTCCATCACCACAAGATATAGCCGGAGTAGGTTGTGCTAGTACCTGTAGAGTAGCAACACAAGAACTTCCATATCATACATCGTACATATTATGTATTTGAAGTATTCATGTATATATTCATGGTATTGTATATAGATGAGCATAACTTAGCATTCAAGTATGTACGGCACCCGTAGTCCCATCTCAAAAATCTAGCGATGTAAAATCCGTCCATCAGGTATGTATATTTGATATGGTAAATATTCATGTAAGTGATGCATATCAGGTCAGTGGAGAAACGGTAAGATTACATGTCGGTATTTCAAGTGTACAGGAATTACTACATCCATCTCCATTTATATTGTTGCCATCATCACATTGTTCAAGAATATTTTGTTTGATGCCATCGCCACAGTATCTTATCGTCACGTTGTTAAACGAACAAAGTCCTGTGTTTAGACTATAGATGTTTTGTACAACAACAGTTGAGTTTACTATTCAACCACTATGATAGAGGATACCAGTGTGGAAGGAAGCTCAGGTAGTACCATTAATATTTCGAGTATTACTTCGACCATAGTTTAATGTGACAAATTTATATCAAGAAGCATAAGGAAGTGAAAGTATCCCTGTATACGTTATTGTAGTTGATCATAAATAAGCAGTAGTAGGAGATACATAGAGATTAACACCGCTACAATAATTAGTTTCTATCTGACATGTAGCGCTACAGCCATCATTAGAGATGTTATTGTGATCGTCACATTGTTCAGATCAATTTATTACACCATCGCCACAGTATTGTATAGTAACACCACTAAATGAACAAAGTCATGTGCTTAGACTATAGACATTTTGCACAACAACAGTTGAGTTTACGATTCAACCACTATGATAGATGATTCAAGTATGAAAAGAAGCTCAGGTGGCACCGTTAATATTTCGAGTATTGCCTCGGCCATAATTTAGAGTAATAAATTTATATCAAGAAATAGCTGTTCAATAAAAATCTCAGGTATATATTACACTGCCTCAGGAATAGATTGTAGTAGGAGATACATAGAGATTAACACCGCTACAATAATTAGTTTCTATCTGACATGTAGCGCTACAGCCATCATTAGAGATGTTATTGTGATCGTCACATTGCTCTCCATTTGAAGTTACACCATCACCACAGTATTGTATAGTAACACCACTAAATGAACAAAGTCATGTGCTTAGACTATAGACATTTTGCACAACAACAGTTGAGTTTACGATTCAACCACTATGATAGATGATTCAAGTATGAAAAGAAGCTCAGGTAGTGCCATTGATGTTTCGAGTATTACCTCGGCCATAATTTAAGGTAATAAATTTATATCACGAAGCATAAGGAAGAGAAAGTATCCCTGTATACGTTATTGTAGTTGATCATGAATAAGCAGTAGTAGGAGAAACATAGAGATTAACACCGCTACAATAATTTGATTCAATAGTACAAGAACTACTACAACCATCTCAATTTATATTGTTGCCATCATCACATTGTTCGCTATTAGTAATTATACCATCACCACAATAGAGGTTCTGATTGACTTGTATAGCAGCAATACATTGCGCAGTTAGCGATCAAGAATAGATATTACTGACTTGGAAGATTCATGTATAAATTTCCACTCAAGTATAAAGATGAGAATAATTTAATGTTCATGAATTTACATTCCCTGTACCACCATCTCAGAAGTGTAAGAAATCAAAATGCATCCATCCAGTATTAATATTAGAGACAGTATAGGTTCAAGTAAGAGGGATGGCTCAGGTAAGAGGACTAACGGCCAAAGAACAAGAAGGAGTTAAATAGGTACAGAGATCTAGATCACATCATAGTCATCCGTCACATTGTTCACCAGATTCTATAATTCCATTACCACAACGAGGAAGAACGGTTATTATAGCGCTACATTGTGTCTGTATTCCTCAAGAAATAACATTACTAACCTGGAAGATTCATGTATAAGTTCCCGCTCAGGTATAGAGATGAGAATAATTTAATGTTCATGAATTTATATTCCCCGTATGTCCATCTCAGAAGTTTAGGAAATCAAAATGCATCCATCATGTATTAATATTGGAGATAGTAAACGTTCACGTCAACGCAGCAAATCCAGTAAGAGGAGAAACGATTAAAGTACAATCAGGTCTTCCATAGGTACAATCTTTTTCACATCATGGTCATCCATCACATAGTTCTCCGGATTCTATAATCCCGTTTCCACAATAAGGAAGAGCAGTTATTGTAGCAGAACATTGTACTGCTATTCCTCAAGAACTAATATTGCTAACTTGGAAGATTCAGGTGTAGGTCCCTGCTCAGGTATAAAGATGAGAATAATCCAATGTTCATGAATTTACATCCCCTGTACTACCATCTCCAAAGTTTAAGAAATCAAAATGCATCCATCACGTATTTATATTAGAGACAGTGAACATTCACGTCAGTGCAGTAAATCAAGTAAGAGGGCTGCCTGTTAAAGTACAAGTTGGTGTTTGATAAACACAGTCTTTATCGCATCATGGAGTTCCGTCACATTGTTCTCCAGGATCTATTGTTCCATTTCCACAAGAAGGGGAGGTAGTTACCGTAAGAGGACATTGTACAGAGACTCTTTCGATATGTAAACCTAATACTCACGTATATGTTCAATCATTGCTATATGTATGCGGATAATTTAAGGTTCGTTGATCTACGGTTCAAGTGCTTCCATCTCAGAAGTCGAGAGAATCAAAGATTACAATTCCCGTATCAATGGCGCCAGATATAGTATATGTTGTAGTAAATGGAGTGTATCACGTTAATGGGGCAACGGAGAAAAAATCACAAAGAGACGTGATTTGACATTGATTATTACAGAAATCTGAATTGCTCGAATTACCATCATCACATTGTTCATACTGTCCAGAAACATTGGGAGAATCTACAATCCCATCACCACAAAATCAGCCATAAAAGACATCACTCTGAAAATGGGTTGCAAAATAATCATCTGGATTGTAGGTCTTTCCATATCCATCTCATTGAAATAATTGGGTAACAATTCTCTTTGTCCCATAACCAGAAGATAGCATAATTCATGTAATGGTATCGATAGCTTGATCGAGTTTGAAACGGTAAAGATCACCAAAAAGAGAATATGTAATAATCAAGGGATTTCCTCATGCGGTTGCCATAACGGCGAGTCATGAAGTATGTGTATATGATGGAAAACCAAGTAACTCTCAGCTAACTTCGAGTACTTTACTTCATATGTATGTACCTGTAGTATATGATCACGATCCTATTAACATCGCTCAATCATATATTGTTGGTTGTATTTGATTGAGGATCCCGCTACCATAACTGTACATCATCACTGTGGTTCAGGTGAATATTTTATTTCCTCTAAGACTTACAAAGCTTCATGATCGATTTAATAAATAAATTCCATCATCATTTCTTGGATTAGTAATGAAATCCCATTTTAGAGGAATCGAGGTATCAAGAGTTCAATTATCTCGTCAGGCTAATCCATCAGTTCCCGAATAATAGTTCCCTACAGATCACACACCCAAAGCTCCATTACTAAACATTTTATTGTCACCATAATATTTATTGTCAGTTGAGTCTATACTTAAGTAAGCAACTCAGCCATTATTATAACTCCAGAAATTATTTATATTATTGTCTCTGGATGAATATATAAATCTAATACCATAGGATTGATTATTATAATTTTGTGTATTATTGATGGTATTTTTGGTAGATTCTTGGAAGGTAATTCCAGCTCCACCATTATTATAACTCTGAGAGTTATTTATGTTGCCATATGATGCCCCCAGATAAAAAAATCAATCATCACTATTATTATAACTCTGTACATTATTAATTATACCATAATCCGAATTTTGCAAATAAAGACCATAGTCATTATTGTTGTAACTCTGACTATTTTCAATTATTCCATAATATGATTCTTCCAGCGAGATACCTGGTCAGCCATTGCCATACATCGCACTTCTATAAACTCAGCCATTTGGAGATCCGATAAAGTACACTCATCTACTGTCATTATTATAACTTTGACTATTATTTATTGCTCCATATGCAGAATATAAGAATTCAATACCAGCAAGATGATTATCGTGAATCTTCGAATTTTGTATGGTAACACCAGTAGAATATTGGGCAAAAATACCATATCAGCTGTTACCATAACTCTCGCAATTACTTACTATCCCAGATAGTACAATATTAAAACCTATTCCATCGCCAACATTGTCAAATATTTTACTATTATTTATGGATGCCCATGATAATCATGCTCGGGAATCTATATAGATACCTTCCGCTCCATTATTGCGGCTTGTGCTATTGTTTATAACACCCGAGATTGATGATTGATTAAACACTATACCAATAGATTTATTATCATGTACTCGGCTATTGGCTACGGTTCCATAGTTCGACGAATTATTGAAGAGAATACCATATTGTCCATTATATGCTGCGATAGCATTCATCGTAGTGGATGGGCTAAAGAAGAGATGCACTACATAGGCACTATTGCCAGCACTAGATCAAAGATTTCTATCAAGCAAAAGATTATCAAGTATCCAATTACTTTTGCTGTTACTGTAGATGAGGTCTGTATTGCTATTATAGTTAGATTGGATAAGAATAGGTCACTTACCCACTAGAGCACTACAGGTTCACATGTTTCTCGTAGCGCTAATGATATAGTTTCCTGCATTTAAGACATAAATGGTATTGTTACTTAAATTTACAGGCAGTGTATCTGTTCCAGGAGATAATTCTACCACAAACATGCTTCAAGTTGCACAGGCAACCGTATTTCGATTTTGCGTATATGCAGTTCTATCCGTTCATCCATTCCCATCTCCAAACAGAGCAACAATAATATCTGAATTACTAGGACTGCTACCCCAAAATGAAGTGCTAAGAAAATCATTATTGTTCCAGGATGCAAACGCTTTGCTGCAAATGAATACAATAAGAGGAATTACGAGTAGCAATAAAAACGATTTTCTTATTTTCATATCTTAGAGAGACGACAATAAAATTGTATCTTCTAAGTATATTTCACAAACCTTAAATAATCAAAAAACAGGCTGTATTTTGCCCGTTAAGTGTTGACATATATACTATATGATGTGTAATATTATATGTATCACAGAGTACCAATTAGACTTGATAGACTTTACAGACCTTAAGGGCTTTATAGACTATTTAAATCTTCTAATAAATAATGGCATGATCAGCAAGACAATTCCAAAAAAGATAAACGGAACGATGACGCCGATTTTGTTCGTGAGGAAGTCAGAAACTATCATGACAAAGAAGATAACGATATTTGTAGCAATGCCATAGGCAGCAGATCCATATTCTTTTCTATGATCTTCACCAATATGGTAAAAGAATCTTCCTTCCAAAAGATTGACTGCAATACCAAAGAACACTCACATAAAGAAACTAGAGATATTTAGTGTAATATAATAATCGTATCTATTGAGAATATAGGGAAAATAGAAGGTCGTTAGTCCAAGGATGATAGTAAAGATCATCGAAAGATATCTCTTATGTTTAGTGAAAAAAGCAGAAATAATATGACCAAAGATAGCTCATACAATAGAAATGACGATAATGAGAATTGAACTTTTGGGGACTTTATTAAAGACATCGATACCAATCTCCAACATTTTCTGCCCTACAGCAGTAGAGATCGCCCAGAGCGCACCAATAGGAACCAAGAGCCAAAAATATTTTTTAATAACTCCCGTGATACTTGGGATGGCAATACGAAGTGTTTCTTTGATACTCTTTTTTTGAAATCCAACGTCATATCCAAGGAATGCCGAAGCCAAAATAATTGCTATCAGATTAGCAATCAATATCCAAAATCATTGCCCTCCAAATGCCCCATAGATAACGAACCCAAGATAGCATCACAGAATCGTTCATCATAATATCGCTATATTTACTACACCATTGATGGATGTTTCACCAAATTCTGATTTTTGTATTTCTGAGCTAAGGAGAATCGATTTAATAACTGTTCGGAGACCAAATATCATGCCAATTACCCCAACAATAATAACAAAGATTTCAAAGGGATAATATCCCAATCGTTGGCCAATACTCAAGACAACGATAGCAATGATAGTGGAGATAGTAATCAAATGTTTCTTGCGAAAATAATAGGCCAATGATCATGCAACAAAATAAGAAATCATACACCCTAATGCCATATATCACATAATCTCCTCTAGACTGATATTGTGATGCTTGAGGTATCCTCGGAGGAAAAATTTTAACATAGAAACAAAAACGCTCCGTAAGAACGTTATACTAATAAATAAGATGAGATCTTTATGTCTGCGCATTGAAGTTTGCTTTATAAAAAGACAAGCAAAAGAAATATATACATTTGTAGAATAATTGCAAACTTAGATAGTAGGACTTAGAATGTAGGTTGTAGGACTAAGATCTTAGACTTATCTACTACCAACTACCTGCTACCTACCAACTATTTAGTTTTAACAGCAGAGATAAGTCATGATAACATTTTTAGTATTTCTAATATTTCATCCAATAATTCTTTTTCATTAGGTTTAGAGAGGAATCAGAGCCTCTGAGATAGCATTATCTGTGTTTCTAATTCTGCAGTAGATCATTTCGCTATACGTAGAAAGTTAACATAAAATTTACTGGAACCTCTTTGGTGTCCTTCAGCGATATTTGATGGTATAGATACAGAGCATCTTCTCATCTGACTTGTTATGCCATATAATTCGCTTGTAGGGAACTTTGTAGTAAAAGTATAAATTTTCTCTGCTAAGTTCATTGCTTTTTGTCGGACAATCAACTCCTGATAATTACTTTTCATTACACTACCTAGAAAATAAAACCTACCACCAACCACCAACTACCTACTACCTACGATCTCGACGATTTCATCCCGAATATCCATATCTTGAATCTGCTGACTATGGGTGACCGTATAGAGTTTCATATCTCTAGATTGGACAAAATCTTCCAGCAGATCAGCAACTTTGCCAACGGTTTCAGCGTCTAAATTATTTATCGTTTCATCCAAGAACAAAATAGGGGAGTGGATATAAGAGGAAATAGACAGCATTCGTACAAGTTTCAAAATAATCATCTGACCTCCACTTAGCGACTTGATTTCTCTTTCGCCTTTCTCATCGATGATGGTCGCAGCTAATTCCAATTTGTCGGAGCTGGTTTTTTCTAGTGCAAACTTGATCTGATAGTCTACTACTTGAGTTAGATAGTTATTGATAATATCATTCAATACTGGCAAGCTATCTTGCAAGACCATAAGTAATAATTCCTTTGCAAAAATGTTATATAATTCATTCAATAATTTCTCTTCTTCTTGCAATCATTTTACTTCTATCTGAATGTCTTTAAATTCATTAATCAAGACCTGTAAATCACGCTGCGTCTCTTTGATCGTTACCGTTATGTTTTCAATCTTTTGTAATTTTTCAGGTTGCAGTGTTTGGATTTTTTCACTTATCGCCAAAATTTCTTTTTGCTGGGCTTCTTGGTCTATGGTTGCTTGCTTCATTGTTTCTTGTAAACTAGAAATTTGCGCACTAAACTTTTCCCTATCCAGCCTTAGCGTTTCTACTTGACGTAACATGTCTTCTAATGATGAAATATCTTTGTCTACTGATTTTATTTTTGTCTCGGCTTCTTGATAGCTGGCAAAATCTTTTTGTAGTGACGCATAATTTACTTCATTCAAAAACGTTTTAATGTCAGCAAGTAAGGCTTGAAGTTTTTCTTGTCCTTTTTTATACGTTTCAATATCAGTGCTTGTCGTGCTTTGTTTCGTAAGCTCTTTTAGTTCTTGTTCTTTTTTCGTAAGCTGATCTTTGGTCACTAAAACATTTGTTTCTACACTCTTTTTCTCTTCCAAAAATCTTTTTTTCTGTTCTTCTAATTTCTCAAAATGCTGTTTATTTATGATTTTGATAAATGGGCAATTAGTTCAAATCTTACTACAATCAAACGTTGCTTGCTGCTCAGTTTCTGAGTCAAAGAGCTTAATCTTTTCATCTAAATTTTTTTGCTGTATTTCCAAATCTTTTATTTTTTCTCCAATATTTTTCACTTCTTGTTCCAAAGTTGTTTTTAATTGATTTGCACGAAGCTCCTGATTTTTAATTTGTAAATCAATGGTTTGAATTTTTTCATTTACCTGTTTCCCATAATTTACTAACGAATGGGTAAAGAAATTTAGCTCATTAATAGAACTTCAGGATAGCTCAAAATCAAGCTCCGCAGTATGCGATTCATAAAATTTCAAAAACTGGTCTTTCGGCATCTTGGCTTCTAGTTCATCTTGTCATTTTTGTAATGTTATTTTTTCATTTTTCAAAACTTGAATTTTTTCTGGATCGAGTCATGCAATTTTTTTATCTATGTCTGTAATATTTTTTTCTAACTCTCAAACTTTTTGTTGACTTGTTTGTACGTTCAGTTTGTTTTTCTCGTATTCTTTTTCACTCACCTGCTTACTTTGCTCCAACGCTGTATATTGTGCTTTATACGAGCCAATCCGGGCATCCAAATCTGTAACAATATCCGTAGGTAAAACATCCACAGCAAAGTCAGTAATAGTTATTTTTTCTCTAATTAATTCCATATCAGCAAGAAAATCACTGTACAATTTTTTTTCAATCACAGATGAAAAATCTGCATAATCGCTAAATGTTTTTAACGTAGTAAATCCATCAATATAACGATTCAGTAAATTTTGTAACTTAATATCATATTTACTCGTATCGGCAGTAGCTTTAAGTTTGTAGGTAATCTCTCTCTTTTTTTCGGCTATTACTTCTTTCCCTTCATCAATAGCGAGTAAGTTGAAGACATTTTTCAGTACCGTCAATCTATCTGCTGGTGTGAGCTGAAAAATATTTTCAGAATCCTGCATCAAGAAAACTGTATTGAGAAAGACCTCTTTGGGCTGCAGGACGGATTGTAAATTTTGCTGTAAATCAGTTTCATTTTTAAATGGAATTTCTTCCAACGCAAAATTAAGATCTTTTAACATATCAGCAACATCAAGATTTTTTACAAGTATTCAATATCAATGCTTAGCTTTCCAATCCGTAATTTGTAATTCGCAATCTGCAATCGTTCAATTCATCTTATATAAGGTAGAGGAGCAGCTATCTTTGCTTTTCCCTCACTTCAAATTTCTTACAATGAAATATAATTCATTATTTACTTCTACTAATATTTTAATATATCATTCCTTAGACAAAGCGTTCAACATATTTCTATTCGCCAACTTATACAAGGCAAACATCGGCCCATCAAAAAAGAGAAAACTTTTCCCTGAGCCTATCGGCGCCTTGATCAAATATTTGCCTTGCGGAAAAAAACAGGTCAATGCTTGTCCCTTAAATGGTCAGATATTCATATAGGAGATGGCGAGGAGATTCACAGGCTTTGTGTAGGATAAAGTGCAAGTATTGTAGCAGAAAGTTGCTTTTTTTCAAGGTGTAAAAAAACATAAAAAAATCTGAATTTGTCAACTGTTTCTCTTGCATATGAACGGATAGCTTTGCCTTTTGAGCAGGATTGCTTATTATTATGTCATTCTGAACGAAGTGAAGAATATAATTATATCCCTGCCTACCGGCAGGCAGGCTTCGTTTCTCTCAGGATGACACAATGTTTATATTAATCAAAAAATAATGCACCTCGATGATGTATTAAACCACCACGGGAAGAAAAAACTTAATTTCCGAGACTTCATCAAGGAAATCAGAATCTTTTTGATATTCTTTTTCATCGTAGCTATTGTTATGATGATAGTTACCAATCTTAATCTTTTTGTAGCAAGCTTTGGTAATCTCTTTGATCATTCCATTGCCAAAGTAGAAGATGTCCAAAAGTCTGATGTTTCTCAAGGGAACGATATTTCTTCTCTTCTCGATCAAAAAACAGACACACCGGAAGTAAAAGCATTACTAGCAAAATACCAAAGTGGCATAGACAATCAAAATGTTACTGACGCGCCAGAATCTTTATTGAGAGCAAAACTCAAGAACTATCCATTTAATTTCAATACCTTACCACCGGTAAATAAAATTGTTATCACAACACTTGGACTCGATGTGCCTATTATAGAACCCAAGAGCATGACGGCAGAAGATTTTATTACAGCAAACTTCGACGAAGAACTTAATAACGGCGTAGTAAAATATCCAACCACACCAGATCCGGGAGCTAGTGGTAACTCGCTAATCTTCGGCCATACTTCACAAGAATTCTGGAAACATAATGTGTATGGGACTATTTTTAAATGAATACCAAAATTAGTAAACGGCGATACCATCAAGATTATCCGAGAAGGAAATCTATTTGAGTATAAAGTTGTAGATAAGTTTGTCGTTGTCCCAAGTCAGGTCAACGCCCAATATATGTCCTACCAAAATGCAGGAGGCTCATACATTACCTTAATGGGCTGCTATCCACTGGGCACTGATAAGAAAAGAATTATGGTAGTGGCGAAGCTAGTGAATTAAAGTTTGGCATTGAATATAATCTTATTTTTTAGAAGGACGTATTTGGTTATTGACTCTGTCTTGTCTTTCTTTCAATGCGTTAAGAATTTCATTAGTAAGTTCTACTGCTTCATTTGAGTGAAGTCCTCACAAATCTTTTCCTAGTTCAAAAAATGAAACGGCTCAATTTAATGTACATCGCATCTCATAAGCGGTGAAAATTTGTTCTATTCTCATGTGTTTTTCTTCCCATACCTTTTTTAATTCGTTCAATTTTTCTTGCTCAGCAGGATTTTTCTTAGATAATATATTCTTGATAGATTGAGTAATTTTTTTTGCCATATTTACAAAATCATACTGTTTTGACTTTCAGTTGTTCGTAGTGATTATCAGTTTCAATTCCATCAGTCTATTATATAGGATGTAAATAGTAAAACTACTATACATATAAAGAATATAAAGTCAATTAAAATTACCATTGGTTCTAGAACAAAATCCAAGTTGCAATTCGCTAGGAAATACCTATATTTACAGCAATCAAGATCAGCTTTCTTAGCTAGACTTTGTTACAAGTCTTTTTTTTAATTTCCACACAATCCAATGAAAATAAGAAATATCGCAATTATTGCCCATGTAGATCATGGGAAGACTACTTTGGTAGACCAAATGCTCACGCAATCTGGTACCATGAAACTTGCCGAAGACCAAGATCTCATCATGGATAGCAATGACCAGGAGAGAGAAAGAGGAATCACGATTTATTCCAAAAATACCTCTATCAATTATCATGGCGATGTTATCAATATTATCGATACCCCAGGACATGCTGACTTCTGAAGTGAAGTAGAGAGAGTCTTGAAAATGGTCGATAGTGTGCTTTTATTAGTAGATGCCTACGAAGGGCCAATGCCTCAGACCAAATTCGTGTTGAAGAAATCTCTAGAACTTTGAATCAAACCAATCGTTGTAATCAACAAGATAGACAAAGATACCGCAAGACCAGGCCGAGTGATTAATCAGTTATTCGATTTATTCTTTGCATTATGAGCTACGGATGCGCAAGCAGATTTTCCTATTATTTATTGTAGTGCGAAGGGTGGATATGCATTTGATGATCTTAAAGATTTCGCTGAAGCTAAAGAGAAATGTTCCATTACGCCTATGTTTGACTTGATAGAAAGAGAAGTAACACCTGCACCAGATTATTCTGACAAACCATTCCGTATGCAGATTGCTAACCTCGGTTATGATGACTTCATCGGCAGACTTGGTATTGGTAGAGTCTATGAAGGTACGGTTGCTCAAGGACAGGAAGTCGTCGTCTTTGACAATGAAGGAAATAAGAGAAAAGGAAAAATTACCAGAATATTCACAACGCTTTGAATTTCTAGAATAGAAACAAAACAGGCTTTGTGTGGCGACATCGTTACTATCGCAGGGATCCCCGATATCTTCGTAGGAGAAACCGTCGGCGTAGCGTGATGTGAACCATTTCCGCCAATTCATGTCGATGCTCCAACACTTACTATGGATTTTCTTGTAAATGATTCACCCTTTGCTGGGAAAGAAGGAAAATTAGTGACCTCAAAAAATATTCAAGAAAGATTACATAAGGAATTACAGACCAATGTGGGACTAGAAATAAATTTTGAAAAGTGAGGAAATAGATTTGCCGTTTCAGGCAGGGGAGAACTTCACTTATCGGTATTGATTGAAACGATGAGAAGAGAATGATTTGAGCTTCAGGTCTCAGCGCCACAAGTAATTTTCAAAGAAGATCATGGTAAGAAAACAGAACCAATCGAACATGTAGTCATCAATATAGAAGAAAGTTTATCAGGTATGGTTATAGATATGGTCGCCAAGAAAAAATGACAAATGGTCAACATGGGAACCGTAAATGGTATAACGACACTAGAATTTGAAGTGCCAACGAGAGGATTACTCTGATTTAGATCACAATTCGTGTTGATGACCAAGGGAGAATGAATCATGTACAATTCATACTCTCATTATGCTCCATACAAAGGAGAAATTCCAAAGAGAACGACTGGATCAATGATCTCACAAGAAAACGGCAAATGTATGAAATACAGTATCTGGAAATTACAAGAAAGAGGAAAAATATTCATCTTACCAGGATCATCAATGTACGAAGGCATGATTGTCGGAGAATCTGCAAAGCCAGGTGATATGGTCGTTAATCTTACGAAGAATAAACAGCAAACCAACGTCAGAGAAAGTGGAAACGATGAAGCAATGAGACTAGCTCCGATTATTACGCTTACTTTAGAAGATTCACTTGCTTATATCAGCACGGACGAATATGTAGAAATTACCCCAAAAAACATTAGACTAAGAAAAATATATCTTACGGACTCTGCGAGAAAGAAGGCAGGAAAACCACTCTAAATTTATTTTTTCTTTTCTTTTCGCATGGACTTCCGTCCGTGGCATCAAAGAGATCGTCCACCTCCGTGGACTTTTTCTTTTTTTATTTTTTCTTTTTCCATGGACTGCCGTCCACGGTCTATAATAGATCGTGCTTTCAGCACTTCCGATTAAGAAGATTTCATAAATTGAAAGTCCCAGCGGGACGATACATGCTTTAAATGACGAAAATTTCTGCAATGACAAGTCCCAACGGGACGATACCTACGATCAGCTTTGGACGGAAGTCCAAAGCGATAATATAAAAATAAATGAAAAGTCCCAGCGGGACGACCTATATTTATTCAAATACATATTTCTCATCATACGGAATATGAAATTTTTCCAATAATCCCAAATATTCATCTCTGAACTCAGTTTTCCTATGATGTTCTTTTTGCCTAAAAATATAATTACTTACATTTTTTACCTCTGATTGTGCATAAGAAAAACAAGCATAACCACCTTGCCATTGAAATTTATAACTATACCAATCGCTTCCATTGATGAACTTAGCGCTATTCGCTTTCACTTCTTGCATAAGCTTGGCTGGTGGATAACTAGGGTGAAGAGCTACGAGCATATGCAAATGATCTTCTACATTATTAATTGCCAACATTTTACACTGACGATTCTGGACAATGCCAGTAATATATTTCTGTACTTCATCATCATGCTTGGGATGGAGGAGTTGTTGTCTATATTTAGTAGCGAAGATGCAATGTAAGTAGATTTGATGATAGGACATTTACCCATAAAAAAATAGAAAAAAAAGGACAAAAGTAGGACAAATCCACCCCACCAATTCCAAACCCATCTTGTAAACAACAAGGAAATCCGTATATTAAGCTCAGATTTATCTATTTTTTTAATTCTAAAACAACACATGTTATTTTCAGAAATGCATCTCAAGCAATGACTCCTTAAATGACTCGCTGAGATGAAATATACAAACGCCACCGATATTCAGACAAAAGTTATTCAATTAACTTTAGCGAATAAAAATATCGTCGGGCAATCACAGACAGGAACAGGCAAGACAGCTGCATTCTTAATTCCACTATTGCAAAAAATTGATACCAATAAAATAGGATTACAAGCATTGATCCTTGCTCCAACCAGAGAATTAGTCAATCAAATCGGCGAAGAAATTTTTGCACTGACAAAATATTATAGGGTAAATGCTGCTTGCGTCTACGGCGGAGCGAGCCAGGTAATGCAAAAGAAATTGCTTGCCAAGCATCCAAGTATCATCGTAGCAACGCCAGGAAGATTACTTGATTTCATCAATCAGAGAGTCGTAGATATAAATAAAGTCAGTTACTTAATCCTTGATGAAGTAGATAGAATGTTGGATATGGGATTTATTCGTGATATCCAGAAAATACGAGGCATGATGCATCAAATACAGCAGACCTCAACCTTTAGTGCAACGATTAGCCCAGAGATCAAGGAGATTATCAAAGGACATATTACTGACTACGAATTTATCAAAATCGGCGAAGCCGTTACGGTGGACAAAATCAATCATAGCTTCGTTAGTGTAGCACATGATGATAAAATATTAAATTTATTGAGTATCATTCACTCACACAGCAAAGATAAAATTCTTGTCTTCACACAAACCAAGAGAAACACGAAGACATTACTTTACGTTATTGAGAAAGCATGATATAAAGTTGGAATGTTAAACTGAAATATGAGCCAAGGCAAAAGAAACGCAACACTTCAAGAATTTAAAGATGCAAAACTCAAAATATTAGTAACGACCGACGTCGCAGCCAGAGGACTCAATATGGATAATGTCGGACTCGTGGTAAACTTTGACGTGCCGAAGGAATCAGAAAGTTATATTCATAGGATAGGAAGGACGGGCAGAGCAGGAGCATTTGGGAAGGCCATCATGCTTGTTTCTCCAGAAGAAGACAAATTATTTGCTGATATAGAAAAAGTTCACCGCACCAGAATCAAAAAATCTGACCACATTCCTGTTGTGGATACATCCAAAAAGTTTAGCTGACACAAACTGGATAAGTCTACGGATAAGTTTGGCAAAGGCAGACCAAATCCTATTAGACAATGAGAGAAAACAAGAGAAGCAGGTCCCAGAGGCCGCTATGATCCAAGAAGCAAAGAGGACGACTGAACAAAGTGAAGGAGCCCCGCAGGGCGGGGAAGAAAACCATTTAGAAAACCTTTTGGTAAGCCTGCATTTACTTCCGACCACAGAAAAAGCAAGTGAAGCGCAGATTTTTCTGATGCGAGAGGTATACCGACGACTAGAGAACCTGTCAGCACAAGCAAAGCGAAGTGATTGCAGAGTTCGAAAGCAGTTCGGTATAAATGACCAAGAGAAGATTCGAAATGAGCACCACGCTCAGTATGATCCAAACCAGCATTTCGTGGGTCAAGAGATGAGAAGCCAAAGGCCGATGCGCACAAGAGACCATTTCGTGGCGCAGGCAAAGGTTACAATGATACCAGAAAAAATTTCCCAGATAGAAAGCCTGGAGGATTTAGTAAGAGATAATAAAAATTATTTTTTTACTCAGATAAATAATCATCTATCTTTCATCAAGCCATGCTTGAGAAATTTTGCTGTAAGTCAGGCTTTTTTCATATATGCCAACGTTTTCTCTACTTCAAAAAGTCACATTTCATGCGTATCAGTATAATGCTTTACTTCTTTATTTCTCTCGGCAACAAGATAGTGCATGTTTTGGATAGATAAATTTCCTTTTTTATTGGAAACGACAGCTCTAGCAATCTTTAAATCTTTATCTTCATAGGTAGAAAGATGCGGAGATCAGGCTTTATAGGTTTCTGCAGTAAATCGAGGCTCTATAATCACAACACCTCCAACTTTAAGCTGCTTAGCAAAACTATTCATTGATTTTTCTAGATTTTCATATGTTTTGACATAACCAATAGAACTAAAGAGACAAGTAATGATATCAAATTGTTTCTTAAGTTGCAGAGTAATCATATCTGCTTTTTTGAAAGTAATGTTCTTATGTTTTTTCTTGGCAATATTCAAAATTCATTGATTGATATCAACTCCCATACAAGCAAAATCTTTCTGAAAATATTCCAGATGATGACCAGTACCACAAGCGACTTCTAGTAAATTATTCCCATCGCTTTTTTTGTATGTTGAAATAAGTTTCTTGATCGTATCGGCTTCTGTTTTGTAATCTTTCCAGATATAAATGAGATCATAATACCTTGCAATATCACGATAGATAGCTTGATCTGCCATTTTATAAAGTAGTAAAAAATAAAAGTTTTTATATAGTCTGATTATCGAGAATCCATTTGATATCTTCTTGAGCAATTTTGATATTTCTCATCCCTTGTCCCACAGGATAATATACAGGGAATACCTTATATTTTTTGTTGTTAATATCTAATAATTCGTGTCTTTTTCTGTATTCTCAAACTTTAATATTCTGATCCAACAACACGGAGCTGACTTGATTGCCAAAGGTTATGATGACTTGTGGCTGGACGGTATCGATTTCTTGTTTGAAGATATCTAGATAGTTTCTAAACACATCATTGGGCAATGGTCTCGCATCTATTTGTGTCGCTTTGGAAAGATTAGTAATATAGATATTATTTTCAGCTACTTTCTTATATGCTTTTTCTGCAAAAGCGTAATCTCGATCACTTGGCTTCTTGCTATTGATTTCATCAATAAACTGCTTATCAAAAAATCCTAATTGATGAAACATGTTCCAGACATTTTTCGTACTAATTCGCGGAGCTTTAATTCATTTCCATTGCTTATTTGCAGCCGCATTTCTTGCGGTAGGATTCATAAAAACTAAGCAAACTTTTGGCTTATCAATTTTCCCACACCCATAAATAGCATCTAAGGTTTTCTCTCCATAGATTTTTTGTAATGCATCAAAAGTAGGAAATAAGTGAGTAAGTTGCATATATATGATCATAATAAAAATTGTATAATTATTTTTTTCGATTGTAGATGATATGGTCTCCTTCTTTGGTAATAGTAATGATAAGATGTTTTTTGTTAGAACGTATCGTAACTTTGGGTAGGGTAAGTTTTTTACAACAAGGTCTAATACCAAGGTTTGGTAAACTATCATTGATATGAAATTTTCCATCTCGACAAGGTTGTTTGAGAAGAAAGATATAACTTCTCGTGGGATTAACTATTGCTGCATCTGGTTCTCGATATCTTCGTAGTTCACGGTTACCGTATTCAGACGGAGGTCTTACTGTCTTAGGGATTCCTGTGGCGTAATCAATCGCATCCGGGTGAATAAGTCAGGGTTTTCATTTTGGAATTTTTACGTTCACCCTTTCCCCTTCAAAGGTATAGGTATCTCCTTTCTTAAATATTTTGGGATGTTCTATCATAATGGTTGAGTCTTGGAAGATAGTATCCCAAAATTCTACAAAATTGGATCATTGCAAGCTTTCTATCATTTGTATATCTTGTATGTCTTTTGCATCACGTAAGGTGAGCCAATATTCTTTGGTTGAAAGCATGAGAAAATCTAGTTTACGTGCCAATAGCTTAGTTTCGGGATAGCTCAGATAATTCACTCTCTTTTCTTGATCAAAGGATATCGTAAGATGTCCCTGTTTCATGGCGCGGACGAGATCATGAGATTTTTTGAGAAAATCTCTCTTGATCCATAATTTATTGGATGGAGAATAAAAATATTCGTTATATGCTTTAACAATTGGTTCTAGGACTGGTGCTGTTTTTTTTCTAGAAAGTTGCATTCCTGTACCCCAAAATTCTACATAGGTTACTGTTGTCTTGATATATACTTGCCCAAATTCAAATTGAACAATTTTTTGGATAAGCTCAAACATCGTGTGAATAAAATTTTGAGAGGCTTTATCATTGAATACCAAATATATTCTTTCTTTGTTAACTGTGATATTGTCTCAGTGATAGTCTGTTATCTTAACAAGTGTCAAGGGAAGATTTTTATCTCTATTATTTTTCTTTGCTAAAGAAACTGCTTGTTGTAAGAGTATTTTTTTGGTTTTAGCACAATGAGGGACAAATCCATTTTTAATCTTAGCAACCGCAAATCCAAATCATCGATCTTCCTTATAATCCCTTCCAAAGAGAATGTCTGGATCGTCAGTATTGAGGAGAAAGGACATGAGATATGCATAAAATGCATCTTCATTTTCTACTCAAGAAATGTTTTGTACATAATTCATTATCAAAATATCCTTTTTTGTCATTTTGTAGAAATTTCTATTTTCCGTATCCATTAACGTTGCTCAATGCATTATTTTAGCAAGTTGATAATCAGGATAGATGCAAGCGCCAATCATTTTTGCTACAATCAAAGCCGTACATGAGCCAATAATCTCCATGGTTTTGGGAATATCTTGAACAAGTGATACTTCAGATGGAATATGATGGTCAATTATGGAAACAAAATATTTCTGAACCTCTGGCTCTCTATTTTGATCCACGGAAATCCATCTAGCCAAACCTGATTCTTTCGTCTTAATATACAGCGATTCCGTGTGCAATACGATATGATTGGAAATGGTATCTCACAATAATGCTCTGACTTCATCGGGAATTTTATGGTTTTGAACGATAGGAATATAGGCTACTGCTCATCAATCCAAAACGTGATTTCTCCACGATTCGAGAAGACAACTCACAACGGTATCTGTGTCAGGATTTTTGTGTCCCATCACGAAGACAATATCTTGTTTGTTTTTAAGTGCATAGCTAAGTCTGGATTTCGAGCTGGTTACAAAATGTTCAAAATCTTTATAGCTTATTTTTGGTATTTTATGACCTAAACGTTCTCATGCTTTATCGAGAAAAGTTACTTGTTTACTATTATTTTTTGTTATTGCTTCAATCTTTAGCAATCCAAGAACATCAAAAAAATTTTCTCTGATTTTATAGATGCTAAGTTGCTTTGAAGTCCTAAATAATGTTCAATAATTTTTCAAAAAAACAATAAGAGCATTCGGATCCTTCTTCCCTTTGGAATAAAGATTGAGCATATCTATAGCTTCTTGAAGAATTTTCTCTGGTATCGGTGATTCCAATGGTTTCTTTCTACATTCTCTAATCATCATCATCGATTCTCTCGCATCGACAGGAATCCCTTGATCAAAAGATGGCTTTCCTACAGAGGTAACATATCAACGTATAATCGATCTCGGTCTATGGGCAGTTACAGAAAAATCAGGTGACCAATATTTCCAGCTTGTAGAAAATTTTTCTCTAAAAAGCGATATCTTTTTTGGTATTCCCAATCTATAGTTTATATTATTTGCGGGAGTAAATCGTCCTGGCTTTCCAACTGGCTCTACAGCTTTTTGTCTTTTCCCTGAATAAGAAAAATCTCCTAGTAATGTAGGATGATCTATCCGTGTAGTATTTATAAAATACGTTCTATCCAATCGTTCACAATAACAATCTGACATTAATTCATGTACCATATCGTCATCTCAGGTTTTCTCCGCATCACGTAAGACTTTCCAATACTCAACTGGGCTCAGCATACAAGATCATAAGGATGATAATATTTTTCTAGAACTATCAAAATCTACATAATGAATTCTTCCCTCATCGTCCCATTGTAAAGTTATACCAAACTTTTCAGCAGCTTTTTTGACTCTACTGTCTATCTTGAGAGGCTTTCTAGAAACATAGAGGCCAGTTGATGAGGAATAGAAGAAGTTACTGTTCATGGCTAGATATTTTTGCAAATACAACAAAACACTGTTTTTTATTTGAAAATAATTGGATTTAAGGGAACATTCATATCGCCACGTTTCATATTTTTTTTCTGTAGTTCCAAAATCGTTTTTAGTTCGGCTATTTTCTGCGGGGTTCAATAATTAACCATTTTTACCTTAAGTTGTTTTTTTCAATTAAGAATATCATACAGTTCCTGAGGAAGAGCTTCCTGTTTATTCTTATCTATTGTTGGCTTCTCTAATATCATAGCGATGAACTTATGAAATAAAAGAACTATATAGTAATATACGTATTTCTTAATTCCTCTAGACTTACATTGCCTCTAGCAATAATCTTCTCTTGAGCTTTAATAAGTTTTCTGATTTGTATTTGCATCGCAGGAGATTTATAATCAACTTTATTTACTGACAAAAAAGGACCAACATTAAATATCCTCCATGATTTTCCTACACCTCCTTCATATCATAAGGCATCCAAAATATGCAATGTAGCTAAAATCTCCTTTCTTGCCTGATGGAATGTATCGTATGCTTTTCACGAGAATAAAAGAGGATTTTCTACTTTTTCTTGTATGAGAAGATTTCTTATATCCTTTTCTTTGCTTGAGATAAGTTTTACCAGTCATGGAATATCTTTCTCAGTTTTTTCTACGACCGTTTTTCCGCTACGAATTTCCATCCCAATAAATCACAAAATAAACTAATACGATCTCGCGAACAAAACCCTCTTTGTGCTTGGTTTACCACTAATCATACATTTTCCTGCTTCTTCTGGTTGATCAAATGGTAGGCAACGAATTGTAGCAGAAGTTTCTTTCTGAATTTTTTCCGCAGTTTCGTTTGTTCCATCTCGGTGAGCGAGCACAAATCATTTGGCTACCTTTTCTTTGAAATCTTCATAGGTATCAACGACGAATGTATTTGCATCTCTAAATGCGATATTTTTTTTCAATAAATTATTTTGTTCTTTGTAGAGATATTTATCGATATTGAGATCCACATCTTCTATCTTGACCATCTCTTTGGTTCCAGATTCTCTCTTGTATAATTCGACGGTTCATGCAGCCATTTCCTTAGCTCAGACTGCTATTCTTAGCGGTACACCTTTTAACTCGTATTCATTAAATTTCCATCCTGGACTCTTATTATTATCTTCGTCTATTTTCCGTTTCAATTCTATGCCACTCGTGAAATATTTGGAAGGGAAAAATAATTTTGTCGATTCAAATCTATCAAATAAGGGTTGTAAATATTCTTTGATCTTCACTAATTCATCTTCTGTTTTGTAAATAGGAATGATGACGATGTGAAGAGGAGCAAGCGCAGGCGGTAAAACCAATCCGGTGTCATCCGAGTGAGCCATGATGAGACCTCAGATTAATCTAGTAGATACTCACCAAGATGTTGCATAGACATATTCTTGTTCATTTTTTTCATTACTAAATTTAACATCAAATGCTTTGGCAAAGTTTTGTCCCAAGTTGTGACTTGTCCCAGCTTGCAAGGCTTTGCCATCTTGCATCATAGGCTCAAAGGTATAGGTCGCTACCGCTCCAGCAAATTTTTCATGCTCTGGTTTATTTCACAAAATAGGTTCTATTGCCATAAAGTTTGTTGCGAAATCATTGTATACATCGAGCATTTTTCTTGCTTCAGCATCGGCTTCTTGTTCACTAGCATGCGCTGTATGTCCTTCTTGCCAGAGAAATTCTGCACTTCTCAAAAATAATCTTGTTCTCATTTCTCGTCTCACTACATTTGCTCGTTGATTTATTAAGAGTGGTAAATCACGATAGGAATGAATCCAATCTTTGTAACTATTCCAAATAATCGTTTCAGAAGTTGGCCTGACAATCAATTCTTCTTCCAATTTTGCAGTAGGATCTACAATAATTCATTTGCCATTGGGATCATTCATTAGTCTATAATGAGTTACAATTGCACATTCTTTGGCAAAATGCTCTACATGACTTGCTTCTTTGTTAAGAAACGACTTAGGAATAAACAAAGGAAAGTAAGCATTCACATGACCAGTATTTTTGAACATTTTATCCAAGATATCTCTAATATTTTCTCGTAGCGCAAATCCATACGGTTTGATGACCATACATCATCTTACGGCCGAAGTCTCAGCTAGCTCTCAGGCGAGTTGATTGTACCATTCGCTGTAATCTTGTGCTCTTGTGGTTAGCTTAGGCATAGAGATAATTATATTAAGAATAAAATGGTTTATTGGGAACTCGGAATTGGTTTATTCGTAGTAGCTTGTTTCCTAATGGATGCTATGAAATTATTTAATTTCTTAATAATGCAGTCCATAAGATCATATAACTGAATATAATCTTCTTTGCTCATTAAGCCTCTGTCGTGAAGTAATCCTAACCGATGTCTAGATTCGAATAAAGATCATCTAGCATTATAATAGAATCTAATAGAATCGAGATAGTGATATCTCCCATATCATTCAGCAATGTTTCATCATACACTATCTACAGATCTCATAAATTGATCTCAAATAAGTTTTTTAGTTGAATAGTCCCAAGAAGTAAATATGTCCCAGGTTTTCTTACTAAGTTCTGACGAAAGATTGTATATCTCTAGATTTTCTAGTGATTTCTCCATAGTTCGGCGTTATAAATTAAAGTTCACATTACATCACGAATAAACGATTTCCGATCAAACGAATTCCATATTTACATGAATTGTAACAAATTTGATTGAAATTGCAATTATAAAAAGAAACCAACCTCCGCAGAAGTCAGTCTTTCTTTTTGAATGTACGAATATTTTTCGAATTATTCCTAATTACCGAAACGAATAATAAATTTATAAATTTGGTAATTTCATAATTGTTTTAGAATAATTTGGAACAATTCGGAATAATTTGTAAATTTTTATCCTATTTCCCTTTTCTTCCCTTGATAAAAAATCCAGTAACAAAAAGTAATCCTACAACAATCAATATTCCTCCTCGTACCAGTTCTTTGAGAGAGTAAACTCCCCAGATCAAAAGTGCGATTCCGATAACGGTGTAAATTTTTTCTTCTGTACTTGCTACTTGTCGTCGAGATCAGATTTTATTTCCAAGCTCCTTGCTTTCTCCGGTGACATAATCGGCTTCTTTTTCTACGGATTTAGCGAAAGCTTTGACTTTGGTTTCTACAGCTCATGCTGAAACTTTTTGTGCCACTTTTTTGGCTGGTTTTTTTGCAGGCATTGGCAAGGTACATTAAAAATAAAAAATCATATTCTATATACTGATACTCTTGCGAGTGTCAATTGAAATTTATTACTACATCTTGATTTCCATTTTACTCAAAGGTTGTTTGACAGCAATTTTATTCTTGGATCTAATAAATAATCCAAGTGAAATAATTCTTCTCACTTGAGCAATTTCATTCAAGAGTTCGCGATTGACATATTGCTCGCTAGAAAGTGGCAAATGTTCCAAATGGACGGAAATATCTCATTCAGATTTCGTAGTTCTAAAGCCTTGAAGTTCGAGGTATACGTGTTCTGCCAAGAAAGGCGCGAATGGTGCACAGATTTTCATATATCTTTCCAAGACGGTAAAGAGGGTAGTATAGGCTGATGCTTTGTCGCTATCCATACCACTTGCTCGGAATCTTCTTCTTGATCTTCTGATAAATCGATTATTCAATTTATCGACAAAACTCAAAACAATTTTGGCTCCGCCATCAAGCGAATAGCTATCCATTTGTTTTTCCAATTCCAAACCAACTTCATGAATTGCAGCGAGAATCCATTTATCCAATTCATTAGTAATCACCTGTGTCGGCATTTCTACACATTGCATTTTGCCAAGTGCAGGAGCTGTTTTGGTCGTATACACATGAGATCGTAAAATTTGGAATGTTGGACCATGAGAAACGATCAATACGTTTTTCCCAGCTTCTTTCTTCACAAGTTGCATATAGCTATCTATTTCTTTTCCACTATCAGAACCCAAACCATCTTCCAAGACAATCGGAATATCTTTCTGTCTGTGTGTTCTAAATATTTGCTGAATAATCTCTGCGGTTTTCTTGGTCCTCACGAATGGCGACGCATAAATCACGTCCGGATTGGTCCTCAACACCATTTCAATATATTTTGGATCTTTCATCGCTTCAATCGTCTCTGGCAAAAGTTTTGCATCGGCCTGTTGTCATTCAGCTTTTCCATGTCTGAGGAAATATATGGTTGGATCATCATAGGCAAAATTATCTATCTTTGCATAGGTTTCAAAAAACTTATACGAGTTGATCGTTGCAGCAGTGAAATCTTTGTACACTTGATCTACTCACTTTTCAGAGAATCTCATAGGCTCTGCTCTGACCGCAGGAGATGAAAGCATATACAATCTATATGCATCGGTTCCATATTTCGCAAACAGATATGCTGGATCAGGATAATTTTTTAAACTCTTGGACATTTTTCTACCATCTTCGGCAAGAATCAATCCATTGATGACGACATTATTAAATGAATTTCATTTCATTACTGCATTGCCACATACATGCAATGTTCTAAATCGGCCTCTGGTCTGATCAAGTCATTCAATAATAAAATCAGCTGGATACACGAATTTAGTCTGTAAAGTCTTCAGGTCTTCAAGTCATCAGGTCGGTGACTTTACGGACTTTAGACTTGATGGACTTTCGACTCACAAGTAATGCGCTTGGCCAAATGGCATAGAGCCAGACTCAAACCAACAATCCATAACTTCTGGAATTCTCTTATACGTATGTCCATCTTTTATAAATCGATAATTATCTACGTATGGCTTATGAAGATCTACTTCTGTCTGACGATCATTATCTCGATAAAAGGTTTTGTGCTGAGCGTTTCCGAGATGAAGTTCCATCCTTCTTGCATTATAATCAAAATCTCTAATTTTTTTCATCATAGTTAAGGTAGATTCTGCATGAGCTACGGT